>JARFQM010000095.1 GCA_029287755.1 Desulfofustis sp.
TGGCGCCGGCGTTCCTTGACCAGTTCCTTGTTCTTGATCTGGGTCGCGACTTCTTTGGTATCTGTGGTCATCATCGTGAAGCCCTCGTTGTTCTGCTTTTCTTTCATGGTTATGAGCTGAGGCTTAAATGATCAGATTAGCCAAAAAGTACGGGATTCAAAAGTAAAAACGGTTGCAATCGTCAATATCACCGGCGCTGAATTCATCAGCCGCCTTTGAGTTTTTCGGTCAATGCCGGGACAAATTGTTTCAAATCGGCCACCACCAGGACGTCTGCGACCTCGCTGATGGGGGCATCCTTGTCGGTGTTTACGGCGACGATAAATTCAGATTTCTTCATCCCGGCCAGATGCTGGATAGCACCTGAAATACCACACGCTACGTAGAGTTTGGGCGAAACGGTCTGACCGGTGGTACCGACCTGGCGGTTATGCTCGACCCACTCCGAGTCGACCACCGGCCGGCTGGCCCCATACTCGCCCCCGAGGGCTTTGGCCAACTCTTCGATGATACCCACATTCTCAGGCTTGCCGACACCTCTACCGGCACTGACGATGACCTCGGACTTGCTCAGATCAACGCCTCCGGCTTCGGCTTCCTCGTAGCCGGTAAAGGTGATCGAACCGGCTGCATCGGTACTTATTTCCTTGACCTCGGGAGTACCGGCTGGCGGCTCGGCAAGGCCAAAGGCACCTGCCTGCAGAGTCACTACCGTCACCGGTGTATTGGGTGTCACCTGGCGCCGCAGTTTGGCATTGCAGACCGGGACCACCATGGCGCCGTCCTTGATTTCGACCACCTCGGAGATCTGCGAGGCTTGCAGGCTGCAGGCCACCCGGGGAGCCAGGTCCCAGCCGTAGGAGGAGTGCGAGAAGACGACGTAGTCGGGCTTTTCCTGCTCGATGGCGCTGAGCAGAAGTTGTTTGTGGGCATCAGGATTATAGTCGCCCACCTGGGCCGCATCGGCCAGATAGAGCGTACCCTCGAAAGCTGGCAGGGCACCGCTGCTGCCGACCGCGAACATGGCCGAGTCAGCCGCCAGCTGCCCGGCGAATCCCATAAGCTCCTGGTAGGAGCCAAGCAATTGTCCATCTCTATATTCTGCTACCAGTAATGCTTTCATTTTCTACCTCACGGTCAGGAAAGAACGGTGGTTTTTTCTTTGAGTATCTGCACCAGTTGATCGGCCAGGTCGCCGACGTCACCCTCCAGGACCAGACCACCGCCTTTTTTCTCCGGAAAATAGAGCGCGGTCGTCTGTTGCCTCGGCTCGACCTTGAGCAGATCGTCAACCGGAACAGTCAGCAATTCCTTTTTCTTGGCCTTCATGATATTGGGCAGGGTCGGATAGCGAGGAGTGTTGAGGCCCAGTTGACAGGTGAAAAGCGCGGGAGCCTTGACCCGCACAATCGCTCTGCTGCCGCCTTCGAGCTCCCTCTTGGCGGTGACGCTGCCATCCTGGTAATCGAAGTCGACCACCGTCGACACACTGGGCAGCCCCAAAATTTCGCCGACCAGCACGCCAACCTGGCCGCTGCCCCGATCCTGGGACTGCATGCCGGTGAATATAAGGTCAAAGCCCTTATCGTCTGCAAATGCCGCTATAATCGAAGCGATCTGGAAAGGCTCCTTGGAGGAAGCGGCCTCGTCGCTGACGTGAACCCCCCGGTCGCAGCCCATGGCCAGCGCCTTTTTCATCGTTTCCTTGACCTTGTCCGAGCCGATGCACAGCACAGTGATATCGCCCTCTCCAACCTGTTCCTTGAGCTGGACCGCCTGCTCCACCGCATATTCGTCATATTCATTCATACGCCAGGCCAGGTCGGCATTGTCATACCAGGTGCCCGCCGCATCTATTTTGAACTTTGATTCCATATCCGGAACCTGCTTGATGCACACGAGAATTTTCATACTGTACCTCTCACTTTGTTACCTTTCTCTTCAGCGGGTAAGGGCGGTGCCGATGACCAGCCGTTGAATTTCACTCGTTCCTTCATAGATTTCGGTGATTTTAGCGTCCCGCATCATACGCTCAACCGGGAACTCACGGCTGTACCCATAGCCGCCGAGAATCTGCACGGCCTGGGTGGACACCTTCATCGCCGTCTCGCTGGCCATCAGTTTGGCCATTGCCGATGCCTGGGAGTAGGAGAGTCCGGAGCTGGCCCGGTAGGCGGCGTTGTAGACCATCAGCCTGGAGGCTTCGATCTGGGTTGCCATATCTGCGAGCTGAAAGGAAATTCCCTGGAATGCGGCAATCGGTTTATCAAACTGTTTTCTTTCCTTGGCGTAAGCGACCGCCTGCTCGAGGGCGCCCTGGGCGATCCCGACCGCCTGGGAAGCAATGCCGATGCGGCCGCCGTCCAGGGTCTTCATGGCGACCTTGAAACCCTCGCCATCTCCACCCAGCATGTTTTCTTCAGGAATCAAACAATTTTCGAAAATGATCTCCATGGTGGGCGAAGACCTGATGCCGAGCTTTATCTCCTTTTTGCCGAAGGAGAATCCCTCCATGCCTTTCTCGATGATGAAGGCACTGATCCCGTGGTGTTTCTGGGCATCTTTATCGGTGCGAGCCAGCACCACGTAGGTCTCTGCTTCTCCGCCATTGGTGATGAAAATCTTGGAGCCGTTCAACAGCCAGCCGTCGCCGTTTTTAACGGCCGTGGTTTTGGTGCTGCCGGCATCGGAGCCGGCGGCCGGTTCAGTGAGACCGAAAGCTCCCATCTTTTCACCCGAAGCCAGGGGCACGAGATATTTCTCTTTCTGGGACTCGGTCCCGAACATATAGATCGGGTTGGCGCACAGGCTGAGGTGGGCGGACAGTGTCACGCCAGTCGAGGCGCACACCCTCGACAGCTCTTCAACGGCAATGGCGTAGCTCAGGTAGTC
>JARFQM010000115.1 GCA_029287755.1 Desulfofustis sp.
GCTGCAAACCGATGCCCGGAACCTGCTGAATAATCCGCAAATAGCCAAAGAGGTTTTCGGCCCTGCGGCGATGATTGTGGTTTGTGATTCGACCGACGAGCTGTTCGCCGTGGCGGAGAGCCTGGCCGGGCAGTTGACGGCCTGCGTCCATGGCACAGAAGATGATTTGCAGCGATTCCAGAAGCTGTTCGGGATTCTGCAACGCAAAGCCGGCCGGCTGGTCATAAACGCCTTCCCGACCGGTGTCGAGGTCTGTCCGGCCATGCACCATGGTGGCCCCTACCCGGCGACGACCGACAGCAGAAGCACCTCGGTCGGCACTGATGCAATGCAAAGGTTTCTGCGTCCGGTCGCTTACCAGGGGTTTCCTCAAGAGCTGTTGCCTGAGCCGCTGCGCGACCCGAACCCGCAGAAAATATGGCGTATGGTCGATGGCGACATGAGTTGCGGCGACCTGTAAACGATCCGGAGGAAAAGCGTTTTTTTGTTGCATAATCGCCCTGAATTATGTGAAACACCACCGGTTCAGGTGTAGCTGAGGAGTTGTAAATGAGTGTAACAGTCGTAATCCCTGCGCGCTACGCATCAACCCGCTTTCCCGGTAAGCCGCTGGCCGATCTGTGCGGCAAGCCGATGGTGCAGTGGGTCTATGAGCGGTCTGCTCTCTGCGAGGCGGTCGACAAGGTGATCGTCGCGACCGACGATCAGCGGATCGCCAATGCGGTCATGGCTTTCGGCGGTGACGTCGCGATGACGCGTGCCGATCACGCCACCGGGACCGATCGCCTTGCAGAGGTTGCCGAAGGCCTCGATGCTGAGTTGATTGTCAATGTCCAGGGCGACGAACCTCTGATCGCCCCGGCGATGATCCAGGCGGCTGTTGCACCTTTGCTGGCCGACCACAGCATCCCGATGGGCACGCTCCGGGCGCCGCTGACCTCGCTGGACGAGTTCCGGAACCCGAATGTCGTCAAGGTCGTCACTGACCGTGCAGGCTTTGCCTTGTATTTCTCCCGTGCGCCGATCCCGTACCCCCGTGATTTCGCCGCACAGCTGGAACAGCGCTGGTCGGAACTGGCGACAGCCAAGCATGTCGGCTTGTATGTTTACCGGCGCAGTTTTTTGCTGGATTACCCGCACCTGCCAAAGACCCCTCTCGAGGAGCAGGAATGCCTGGAGCAGCTGCGGGCGCTCGAACATGGCTACCGCATCCACGTGGCAACCACCGACCTGGTCGGTCAGGGGGTGGATACGCCGGCCGATCTGGAACGTGTCCGGGCCATGTTGAGTTCTGCAGCGGGGACATGAGTCTTCGGCAATAAGGGGTTTTCATTTAAGCTCCGGGGGTGTAAAATCCTGAGCTTGAGTGATATTTGCTGCTTATCGAATCAATCCGGTCAGGAGAACCTATGAAGACCAAATTCATTTTCATAACAGGGGGGGTTGTTTCCTCGCTGGGCAAAGGCTTGGCTGCGGCCTCTATCGGGGCCCTCATGGAAGCGCGCGGATTGCGGGTTTCCATGCAGAAGCTCGACCCCTATATTAATGTCGATCCGGGGACGATGAGCCCGTTTCAGCACGGTGAAGTTTTTGTCACCGATGATGGCGCTGAAACCGACCTGGACCTTGGTCACTACGAACGCTATACCACGGCCAAATTGAGCAAAAAATCCAACTTCACCACCGGCCAGGTTTATGACTCGGTCATCCGCAAGGAGCGGCGTGGCGATTACCTCGGTGGCACTGTGCAGGTCATTCCCCACATCACCAACGAAATCAAGCACAAGATCCTCGACAATGCAAAAGATGTTGATCTGGCAATCGTCGAAGTCGGTGGCACGGTCGGCGACATCGAATCTCTGCCGTTTCTCGAAGCCATACGTCAGTTCCGTACCGATCTCGGTCCTGAAAATGTCATTTATCTCCATCTCACCCTGGTGCCATACATTCCGACGGCAGGTGAATTGAAAACCAAGCCGACCCAGCATAGCGTCAAGGAGTTGCGCGAAATCGGTATCCAGCCGGAAATTCTGCTCTGCCGTTGTGACCGGGAATTGCCACGCGACATGAAGGGCAAGATCGCCCTGTTCTGTAATGTTCGCGAAGAAGCGGTTATTACGGCACGTGATGTTGAAACAATCTACGAAGTGCCGCTGGCTTTCCACGAACAGGGCCTCGATGAGCGGATCGTCGACTATCTGAATATCTGGACCAAGAGCCCCGACCTGAGCGCCTGGGAAAGAATCGTCAAACGGGTCAAGGAACCGGCCGGTGAGACAACCATCGCCATCGTCGGCAAATATGTCGAGTTGACTGAAAGCTACAAGTCACTCTCGGAAGCACTGACGCATGGCGGCATCGGTAATGACTGCCGGGTTCAACTGAAATATGTTGATTCCGAAGCGCTGGAGCGCCATGGCCTCGGCACCACGTTCAATGACGTCGATGGCATCCTGGTGCCGGGGGGGTTCGGTGAGCGAGGCAGTGAAGGGAAGATTGCCGCGATCCGCTATGCGCGCGAGAACAAAATCCCTTTCTTCGGCATCTGTCTTGGCATGCAGATGGCCGTTGTCGAGTTTTCCCGGTCGGTCTGTGCGATCGAGGAAGCCTATTCAAGTGAGTTCAAGGAAGACGCCAGAAACCCCGTGATTCACATTATGGAAAAACAGAAGTCGGTCAAAGGCAAGGGCGGCACCATGCGCCTGGGGGCCTATCCCTGTTCGCTCAAGGACAAGACCCTGGCACGACGGATTTACGGCCAAAAAGATATCGGTGAACGACATCGACATCGCTTCGAATTTAATAATGCCTACCGGCAACAGTTGGAAAAATGCGGACTGGTATTGTCCGGGGTGTATCCGGAAGAGGATTTGGTGGAAATCGTCGAGATTGAGGATCATCCGTGGTTTCTCGGTTGTCAATTCCACCCGGAGTTCAAATCCCGGCCCATGTCGCCACACCCGCTTTTTGAATCTTTCGTCGGCGCCTGTTTCAACGCCCGTCGGGAGCAGGAAGGCACATGATGAAAAGCCTCTCTGTCGGTCAGTTCTCCATCGGTGGTGAAAACCCTTTGGTTCTGATCGCAGGCCCGTGTGTTCTGGAAAACCTGGAGCACGCCCTGGCCCTCGCCGACAGTTTGCAAAAGATCGCCTTGAGAGCCGGGGCCGGCCTGGTTTTCAAGGCCTCCTACGACAAGGCCAATCGTACCTCGGTATCATCCTACCGTGG
>JARFQM010000123.1 GCA_029287755.1 Desulfofustis sp.
TGAAACCTGATCCCTCCACTCATCCTGAACACTGACACCTGACACCTGAAACCTCCATCCGTCCTGACACCTGAACACTGACTCCTGAAACCCTGGTCATGTTTGAATTTTGTAATTTGATTTTAGTATTTTGCTATTTACCCTTAAAACCTCTCTTCCCGCCACTCCCCCCACTCGATCGTGCCGGCAATTTCGGCATAGGCGATGGCCGCTTTGGATACGCCGCGGTAGGCTCCGAGCAGCTGGTAAAAATTTCTGTTCTTCTCGTCAACACGCTCGCCTTCTGCGGCGCGATTGATGGTCTCTTCGATGCGGTCGTCCAACCGATTGATTCTGGCCGACAGGGCCGCCCGAAGGTCTTCGGCGGACTCGGCCTCGGGCTTTTCGGACCAGTTGCGGAGAGCTTGTTCGAACACCAGCCGCCAGGCTTTCGCTTCACCGCTCAGTTCCTTAACGAGCACTTCCGCCTGCGGCAAGCGACGCGCTTTGAGCAGCTCTTCGATGCGGGAGGCGAGCATCTGCACGTTGGATACGATCTCCTGAACCTGGTCGGGAGCGTTGTGGGGAAACTTCGTATGATCGATCTGCGCTCCCCAGAGCCCGAGTTTGGCGGGCAGCGACCGGAGCTCCTGGAGGTAGAAGGCCCGCTTCATACGTTGCCGGAAGGGTTCGATCCCGGCCGAATCGGCGACCGGGGAGACGAAGAACTCGCAGCTGCGAAAGAAGCGGCTGAGCATGCTCATGAACGCCTTCTCGGGTCGCGGCGAACGGGTGATGTAGGTCAAGACGACGACCAGCATGACCCCGAGCAGGGTGAACACGAGCGTGTTGGCCTGGTTTGCGAAGCTGTAGGTCTGCTGGTTGCTGATACCGAGCATGTTGAACACCGACAGGTAGATCGCGGCCCTGGCCACCCCTGTGAAGAAATACGCCGCCACGAAGCTGAACGCGAAGATCAGCGGGCCGAGCTGCCAGAAGGTACTCATATGTGGCATGAGGAAGACGTAGACCACGAGAGCCGCCATGTAGGCGTAGGCCATGGGCTTCAACAGCCTGAACCGCATTTGTGGTGTTTGTGCAGCGACGAGCGCCATGTTGGGAACAAATTGGTACCACGTCGAGTGCCCCGGAGGGTTGAAATAGATCCAGATGAGGGATGCTGACCACATGGACACGGCGACCATAATCGTCGCCCGCACGCGATCGGGGTCGAGCGGCGGCAGACCGAAGGGGCCCGTGATGACGCTCGAGCCGACGGCGACAACGGGGCCCACTTCCCCGGTCTCGTAGCCCTCGAGGTCCCGGACGCATTCCAGCAGCGCTCGGGTCAGAGACTCGAGCTGCTCCAACTCGGTCCGCGTGACCTCGACAGTCGCCCGCTGGAAGTGGTTCAGGCCTTCGAGTTCCGGCGCACGAAACGACGACAGGATCGCCGCGCGCGCGACGCCGGGCGGTTCCCCACCCAGCGTGCCGTAGGCCTCTCGCAGCCGGGCATCAAGCGCAGAGAAGAATCCCTCCAGGTCATCTGCGGCCGGTTGGATATCGATCTTTTTCAGATCGTCAAGCCCCGACTGCAGCCGATCCAAGACCTCCAGCATGGAGACGGACAGCCCGTGCGCACGCTCCCAGAGGTGGCGGACCTCTTTGACCTCGTAGCTCTCGGAAGCTGCGGCGGCGATCGTCTGCCCCAACTGGCCGGCCAGCTTGCCCGCCTGGGCCCGGCTCATCTTGAGCCCTTCGCCCGTACCGCGATTAAGCAACTCGTCCCGTAAGCCGTCCAGGAGCTTTTCCTGAGCCTCCAGGAGCTTTCGGCTCACCGCGTACAGCGACTTCCGGCTGGACCGCGGCCAGATGAACACCGATACCACGGTCCAGATCACGACCCCGACAATCGTCTCCATGGTCCGGTATGCAGCGAAGTGAAACGCAGAGCCTTCTTGTGGTCCGGCCTTGATGATCATCATGCTGACGAAGGCGGCGCAGAACCAGAAGTACTGACCGTCCTTGCCCGTCATCTTGTAGGTGATGAACGCCAGGTAGGGCGTGAACGCCAGGAAGAAGTACCAGCGCTCCTGGGGGAACAGCCCGAGGTAGAACAGCCCCACCACGAAGGCCAGGAGCGTGCCACCGATCCGCAGCATGCCCTTGCCGATCGACTGCCCTGCCGTCGGGAGACTGATGAACGCCACGGCTATGGCCGGCCAGGTGGAGCTCATCCACGAGAAGCGCATCGCCACGTAGTAGGCGATCGTAATGGCCAGGCTGATCTTGATCGCTTCCTTGAATTGTGTTACTCGGTTCACTGAGGAACGCGCCCTTTTCAGTCTAAATGATACCGTTCAGCACTGCCCCTGGCCGCAATCATCCAGTTTGATCGAAGAGGAAACCGTTAAGTTTCGGTGAAAAATTCCAAATCGCACTTAACAAACAAATCATAATGACCAAAATTCAAAAGTCCCATGAAAGGGTGAAGCCATAGGCCAGTTTGGTGTTCCCATTAGTAAAATCAACGTTGATTTCAGGCGCAACTGACCATCTCGGGTATATCTCAAAATCGTATCCAAGCCCAACTCTAAATAGAAAATTATTTTCTTCCTCTTCTATCTCAGCTCCCGGTGCCAGCCAGACAGCCCAGCCGGCATAGGGATGAATAAAAAATGGAACACAGAGGACCCATGAATCAAAATCGCCTCCCGTGTATTCAGCCAGTCCGCCTAAACCCAAGTGTGGCCCCAATCGATATTCATACTCCAGCCCCACTGAAGCACCATATTCCGAACCATCCTGGGTCATGCCCCCGAACAAAGAGACTCTATTTCGAAAATCATCCGCTTCCTTATCTGCCGTGCTCGCCGGGTCTTCGGCTATTGCTATGGCGTAAAAAAGCACCGCGAACACCAGCGTGCCGAACTGGACCCATCTGATAAATGATTTCATAACGATTCCTCTCACATGTAATCCTTCCGGTTGGTTGCAATGTCCCGGCTAAAAAGGGGCTGCCGCAGCACACCGCGAAGCCCTTTTATAACGGCAGTATTCCTGTTTTTATGAATTTCTGAAATGGACGGGTTTCCGCATCGACCCCTTGCAAGTCAACTCTAACGGTGTTTTAGGTAAAGCAACAGCCCCAAAAAGGGGTAGAAGGGGTTGTAAAAAGGGGGTATTTCTCAACTAACCGTTCAGCCCTGCCGCTGGCCGGCGGGGCGCCCAGTTTGATCATTAAAGAAACTTATTAGTTTCGGTGAAAAATTCCAAATGACAAACCTGTTTGGGTCCTTGGATATTGAAATTTTGGATTTCCTTGATATTTGGTGCTTGGGATTTGAGATTTCTGGTTACCTCTATACCTGGGATATTATCTCTAAAGATTGCCCTTCTATAGAGTACAGAACCATTAAGTTTCATATAAGAGGTTAAAAAAAGGATGCCGTCCGCCAACCGTGAACTCAGAACGGTAAACCTGGAACCTCAAGAAGATTCTATCCTTT
>JARFQM010000131.1 GCA_029287755.1 Desulfofustis sp.
GTCAGCAATCCTCCCTAGATCCCGTCCCGGGACTGGGAGCAGTTGATGCCCGAGGTGCGGGACCATGAACCGCGCCTGGCTCTTGACGGTGGCGATGACGGGCTGGAGGCCTACCGCCGGATCGCCGTACAGGCTTTAAAGATTCTTTCGCCGGGTGGATGGCTGCTGGTAGAGGTTGGCATTGGCCAGGCTGCCGTTGTCAGCGCATTGTTCAAGGCCGCCGGCCTGACAGATGTGGCGCAGCGTGATGATTATGCCGGGATTCCGAGAGTCGTGATGGGTCAAAACAAGCGATAAGCTGTAGAGGATAATACATTGGATAAATTGATTATACATGGTGGTCGCCGGCTCGAAGGTGAAGTTATCGTCAGTGGTGCCAAGAACGCTGCCCTGCCGCTGCTCTTCGCTACACTGCTGGCCCCGGGGCCACATCGGATCGGTAATTTGCCGCGGCTTCGCGACATCACCACGGCAGAGCGGCTGCTGGCTGAACTCGGGGCTGAAGTAGACAGCAGTAACGGCACCCTGAAGATCTCAACCGGACAGATCAATAGCATGGAGGCGCCCTATGACCTGGTGCGGACCATGCGTGCATCGGTCCTGGTGCTCGGCCCGCTACTGGCCCGTTACGGTCGCGCCCGCGTCAGTCTCCCCGGAGGGTGTGCCATCGGCGCCCGGCCGATCAACCTGCATCTGAAGGGGCTGGAAGCAATGGGTGCGGAGATTCGTCTCGATCACGGTTACGTCGAGGCGAATGCCACGCAGCTTAAAGGAGCCCGGATTCATTTTGATGTGCCGACGGTTGGCGGGACGGAAAACCTGATGATGGCCGCGTCCCTGGCCAAAGGAACGACGATCCTGGAGAATGCCGCCAGGGAACCGGAGATTGTCGACCTGGCCAACGCCCTGCTGGGAATGGGGGCGAAAATCGAAGGCGCCGGGGCCGACACGATTACCATCGAGGGCGTCGACGAGCTGAAACCGATGGATTACCGGGTTATGCCGGACCGCATCGAGGCGGGGACTTTCCTGCTTGCGGCGGCCATGACCGGCGGCCGGATCGGGGTCAAGGGCGGCCGTGCGGAACACCTGGAGGCGTTGCTGAGCAAACTCGAGGAAGTCGGAGCGACGGTCGAAGCGGGTGAGGACGCCCTCTGGGTCCAGGGCCCGGAAGAGCTCCGGTCGGTGAACATCAAGACCCAGCCGCATCCGGGCTTCCCGACTGACATGCAGGCACAATTCATGGCTATGATGAGCCTTGCCAACGGTACCAGCATGATTACCGAAGCCGTGTTCGAGAACCGTTTTATGCATGTCTGTGAGCTGCAGAGGATGGGTGCCGATATTTCGATCGAAGGTCACACGGCAACCGTAAAAGGCGTCACTGGGCTGCTGGGTGCCCCGGTGATGGCGACCGACCTGCGTGCCAGCGCCTGTCTGGTCCTTGCTGGACTGGCGGCGGACAACACCACCGAAATCAGTCGAATTTATCACCTGGATCGCGGCTACGAGAGACTCGAAGAGAAATTCCGCGGGCTGGGCGCGGATATCCAACGTGTCCCGGCATAAAAACTTAGTGACTGAGGGCAGGGGACTGGTTAAACTGCCAAATTATCTGACAGCTTGGTAGCCCCTAGCCTCGAGCCTCGGACTAATTATGATTGACTATCTGACCTTCGCCCTGCCCAAGGGGCGCATCATGCAGGACTCCATGGACCTGTTCGCCAGGATCGGCATCACCTGTCCGGAGATGGATGATCCCGGTCGCAAGCTGGTCTTCGAGAACCATGATGACAAGCTGCGGTTTATGGCGGTTCGCGCCCAGGATGTGCCGACCTATGTGGAACATGGCTGCGCTGACATCGGTGTGGTCGGCAAGGACACCCTCCTGGAGCAGGACCGGGACCTTTATGAGCCGCTTGATCTGCAGTTCGGTTACTGTCGCCTGGTCGTCGCCGAGCCCAAAGAGCTATGTCAGGATGATGACCCGGCCGGCTGGTCGAATATCCGGGTGGCCACCAAGTATCCGAATGTCACAGAAAAATTCTTCGCCGCCAAAGGCGTCCAGGTAGAAATTATCAAGCTGTACGGATCGATTGAGCTTTCGCCACTGGTCGGCCTGGCCGAGCGGATCGTCGACCTGGTCTCGACCGGTGGGACCATGCGCGAAAATGGCCTGGTCGAAGTGGAGACGATTGCCGAGGTGACCAGTCGACTGATCGTCAACCGTGCCAGCCTCAAGACCAAGCACCGCCGCATCTCCCGATTGATTGAAGAGTTGGAAAAAGTCATCGAGGATGGCCCGCGGATTTCAGGTTAGCAACGCACGCAGAAGGAGAGGTGATGATTCGTTTTCTGCAATTTTCAGATGCCGGTTTTGAAGAGGCTTTTCGCACGATCAGCGAGCGTGGCGAGACGACTCCCGCCGGGATCTTGCAGACGGTCGAGGCGATCCTGACCGATGTCCGCGAGCGCGGCGATGCGGCCCTTTATGAATATACGGAACGCTTCGATCGCCTCAAGCTTGACGCCACGACCCTTGAAGTCTCCACAGCTGAAATTGAACAGGCGTTGGCCGCTGTTGACCGGGAAACTCTGGCGACATTGCAGCTGGCTGCCAAGCGGATCGCCGATTTCCATCGCAGGCAGAAGGAAGAGACCTGGCTGACAGACGATGAGCCCGATATCCGGCTTGGCCAGATGGTCACCCCCCTGGACCGGGTCGGTATTTACGTACCCGGTGGCAAGGCGGCATACCCCTCCTCGGTACTGATGAATGCCGTGCCGGCCAAAGTGGCCGGAGTGGGCGAGATCATCATGGTTGTGCCAATGCCCGACGGCGTGGTCAATC
>JARFQM010000133.1 GCA_029287755.1 Desulfofustis sp.
GGTGAACGCTGCGCTTGCGCCTGGCTTCTTCAACCGCCTCGGGAAGCACAACGCCGACCAGCCGGTCATCGGCATCCACCACCGGTACGCCGAACAGGTCGTGCTCCTCAAAAAAATTACGCAGATCCTCGAGCGTGGCATCGACCGTAACCTTTAGCGGCGTGCTGATCATCACCTGCTGCAACAAAGATGCGTGATTCAGGAACAGGAGATCGTGCATGCGCAACACGCCGCAGAGCCGCCCCTCCTGGTCAGTCACATAAAGGTACTGGACATGGTAATCGACGTACTCCTGCCGGTTGGCTTGCAAATCAGCGTGGACATCATGAATCTTCTGATCAACCAAGTAATCGAGGTATTCCGAGATCATCAGGCCGCCGGCCGTGTCGGCCGGATACTCGAGAAACTGCCGCGCTTCTTCGGCTTCCTCGGGGTCCATCTCGTCAATGATCGCCTGGGCGTCCTCGTCATCCAGTTCGCCCAGCAGGTCGGCAACGTGATCGCTGTCCAGCTCCCCGAGAATCGCGGCGGCCTGTTCGGGGGACAGTTCTTCGATCAGGTCGGCGGCCTGGGTGTCGGAGATGTCTTCAATGACTTCGGCCGCATCGACCGGGTTCAGCATGGAGAAAAGTCTGCCCTGCTCTTCCATGCGCAGGCGCGAGATGGCCAGCGCCGTGTCCATCGGGTTGATGCTATTCAGAAAATCGAGCAGCTGTGTGCTGTCTCCTGCTTCGACGAGCTCCAGCAGCCGTTCCCAGGGCTTCTTTATCAGATCAACTTCGGTCATCTCGAATCCTCCAGGGTGGTCAGGGCCGGTTTGAGAGAGGCCGGTATTGAGAGACATCCCAATACCATCGGACATGGACAAAACATAAAAGGATTAACCAGGGTCAGTCAACGCAGCTCAAACAGAGTGCCGCATAGATCCGTGCCGCCGCTTCGACCTCCGAGAGCGAGGTCTGCTCATCGGCAGTGTGGGCGGTTTCCAGTGAGCCCGGGCCGAGAATCATCGGCCGACAGCCGGCACCGAAAAACAAGTTGCCGTCCGAATGGGAACGAAAAGGGCTGAATCGCAGCGGCTGGTTGAGTTGCGTATAAACATCTTCCAGGATTCCGGAGAAGCTGCCGAACTCATCAAGAGCATAGCCCTGTGATGAGAAGTCAAAGGACAGTGAGAGATTCAGCCCAGGGATCAGGGCCTCTGCCTTACCAACGCATGCGCGGATCGACTCCTGGACAGACACAGGGTTCATTCCCGGCGGCAAATGCAGGTCAATGTAGGTTTCACACTGATCGGGTACCACAAAACCAGCACGTGACGAACTCATTTCCCGGATCGAATAGACGATCTGCGTGCTGTCTCGCTTAAACAGAGGTTCATTGCCGAGCAAGAGCAGGAAGCGCAGCATCGACTCGACCGCATTGTGCCCCAGCTCGGGCAACGATGAATGAATGCGGCGCCCTTGAGTGGTCAGGGCCACCTCGAGATAACCGTAATGGCTCAGGCATGGCGACAACGAGGTAGGCTCTCCGATCACCACCCAGGGCGGCTGGTTTTCTTCAAGGAACTTGGCACTACCGTCACCATTTTCCTCCTCGCCGACGACGAACAGCAGTCCGACGGGAGGGCACTGGTCTTCTGGCAGTGTCGCCAGCGCCAGCCAGGCCTCCAACATCGCCGTACAGCCGCCCTTCATGTCTGCGGCGCCGAGGCCACGCAAGACCCCCCACTCCTCTTCGGCGCCATATTCTTCCAGGTTCCAAGCCGGCACCGTATCGACGTGCCCGACCATGATCAGCCTTGGGACACCCTCCCCCATGGTGGCAAACAGGTTGTAACGTTCATCCTCGACAACCTGCCTGGTTACCGCGAGACCAGCAGCTTCGAGCCGGCCCTGGATGTAGAGCTGGATGTCCTCTTCTTTTCCCGAGGGAGAGTAGATATCAACCATCTCGATCAAGGTCTGGCGAACACGTTCGCTGCCGATGACATCCCAGACTTTTTCCAGCAGAACCTGATTCATGATTTGCGAGGAGCCCTTCTCCTGGTCTTTTTGGCCAGGTTGAGAGTCATGTAGACATGCTTCTGGACATTGCCGAAACCGTGCTTTTCAAAAAAACGGATTCCGGCTTCGTTGTCCGCGTCGGTGTCGATAATGACCATGCGCACGCCCTGTTCCATCATGCGTTTTTTGATTTCGTTGAACAGGCCGTCACCGACGCCCTTTTTCTGCAACCCGGGGCGCACACCGATCCAGACCAGGTAGCCGTATTTCCATGCGGAATTGGTCTTCTCGACGGTGGTGCCGAGGGCAAAGCCGACGATTTCGTCTTCAAGCTCTGCCACCAGACAGAGCTCGCTATCGGAGTTGTACAGCGTGGTGATCTCGTACTCATCCCAGGTACGGTACATGCTGGGGGAATAATCGGATGTAAACAACTGCTCGCCAAGGTGGAAAACCTCGGCAAAGTCATCAATCGTTATCTCTCTGATATATAGGGTATCATCCGTTTCGATCTGGTTTTCGTCCATGATGTCTTGTTTGTCTCCCTAAGCAGTTCTTTTGGTAGCTTCTGAGCCCACATGATTGCACGTTTCGACAAATTGTAAATCAAAATCTTGAGTAGGCAGAGCTTGATTTTTATCTGTCAGGGCCAATCGACCGGAAAGAATTCGACCTCTATACCGAGGCGATTTTTCTTTTATTAGGTGACATACTTCACTATGATATTTCACTTTTTACATCGGTTTGACAAGCTATTGAAAAGACAGCCTCTAGTCGAATGTATTACAGTTAAAGTACGCTATAATTGCATAAGTTAAAGGACAGGAACGAAATGGCTCCCCTGAATATTGGCTGGCGCGAATGGCTGGCTCTCCCAATGCTGCAGATTCCGGCGATCAAGGCAAAAATTGATACCGGCGCACGAACCTCAGCACTGCATGCCTTTTTTGTCGAGCCTTTTGAAAGAGACGGTACCCAGATGGTACGGTTCGGTGTGCATCCGCTGCAGAAGCGCCTCGACCTGGAAATCATCTGCGAAGCCCCGGTCAAGGATTATAGAGCGGTCAGTGACTCGGGTGGTCATCGAGAGATGCGCTATGTGATCGAGACAGAGGTTGCGCTCGGCGATCAAAAAAAACGCATAGAGATGACATTAACCAACCGCGACAACATGAGATTCCGCATGCTGCTCGGACGTACGGCGATGGCAGGAATGTCCGTGTTACCGGACAAGTCCTATCTGACTGGCCGGATTAAATATAAATACTCCCCGAGAGAGAGGGCTTCATGAAGATTGCCATTATTTCCAGGAACCCCAAACTCTACTCGCCCAGCCGCATGGTCGAGGAAGCCGAAGCGATGGGACACGAGATCCGTGTGATCGATCCGCTGCTCTGCTACATGACGATTGCCAGCCAACGACCGACGATCCATTACAAAGGGGAAGAATTGACTGGTTTTGATGCCATCATCCCCCGCATCGGCGCCTCGATCACCTTTTACGGCACCGCTGTGGTGCGCCAGTTCGAGATGATGAACGTCTACAGTGTCAATGAATCAGTTGCGATCAGTCGCTCACGAGACAAGCTGCGCAGCCTGCAGCTGCTGGCCCGCAAGGGCATCGGTCTACCAATCACCGGTTTTGCCCATTCGACGAAATACACCAAGGACCTGATCGAGCTGGCCGGCGGCGCTCCGCTGGTGATCAAGCTGCTGGAGGGGACCCAGGGGATCGGCGTGGTGCTTGCCGAGACCGACAAGGCCTCCGAGAGCGTCATCGAAGCGTTCCGGGGCTTGAAACAGAATATCCTGGTCCAGGAGTTCATCAAAGAGGCCGGCGGCGCCGATATCCGCTGCTTAGTGATCGGCGACAAGGTCGTGGCGGCAATGAAACGCCAGGGGGCCGAAGGCGAGTTCCGATCTAACCTGCACCGCGGCGGCAATGCGGTCGTTGCAAGACTGAACCCGCAAGAACGGCTGACTGCTGTACGCGCTGCCAGGATTATGGGCCTCAACGTGGCCGGCGTCGACCTGCTCCGGTCCAATCACGGGCCGGTCATCATGGAAGTCAATTCTTCTCCGGGCCTTAGAGGGATCGAGCAGGCGACCGAGAAAAATGTGGCCGGCATGATCATTGATTTCATCGAGAAGCAGGCCAAGCCGGGCAAGACCAGGACCAGGGGACAGGGATGAAACGACAACCACCTTTCACTCTGGGCAAGGGTGCTGTCCCTGCCGGAGAGCGGGCCACCATCGAGCTGCCGATGGCACGCCTTTACACGCATTCGGAAATGAGTCTGCCGGTACACGTGGTGCATGGCAAACAGACCGGCCCGACCCTGTTCGTCAGCGCCGCAATCCATGGGGACGAAATCAACGGCGTCGAGATTATTCGCCGCCTGTTGCGCAACCGGAGTATCAACCGGATCAAGGGCACCTTGCTCGCGATCCCGGTGGTCAACCCGTACGGCTTTATTCAGCGCTCCCGTTACCTGCCCGACCGGCGCGACCTGAATCGGTCTTTCCCCGGTTCACCGACGGGGTCTCTCGCCAGCCGGATCGCCCACCTGTTCATGCAGGAGATCGTCTGCCGCAGCACGCACGGCATCGACATCCACACCGGCTCGAACTACCGTAGCAACCTGCCTCAGATTCGTACCGACCTGGAAGATGATGAGAACCTGCGCATGGCGAGCGCATTTGGCACACCGATGATCATCCACTCAGGAATCAGGGACGGTTCTCTCCGTGAAGCGGTAACCGAACACGGGATTCCCGTCCTTTTGTACGAGGCCGGCGAAGCCCTTTATTTCAACGAATCAGCGATTCGTTCCGGAGTCCGCGGGATCGTCAATGTCATGCGGACGATCGGCATGCTGCCAAGGAGTCGCAAAGCCCGCGGCCAGGAACCGCTCATCGCTGAAAAAACCAGCTGGGTCAGGGCGCCGAGAAGCGGGGTCTTTTTTAAAAAGGCGACGCTCGGCAGCCTGGTGCATAAAGGCGATACTCTCGGTATCATCAACGACCCGTTGGGGTATGAAAGCGAACAGATCCAGGCCCCCTTTACCGGCGTGATTATTGGTCAACTGACTTTACCGCTGGTCCACGAAGGTGACGCCCTGGTCCACCTGGCCAAAGTCGCCGATCTGGATGAAGCAGAAGTCACTCTCGATGATTATGCGTCAACCCTGACCGAGGAAGACTTCGGGCTGGAACGTTGACGATCAACGGTGAACGGGTTCGACTTCCAGCGCAGAGGAGTTCATAAAAGTTATGGCACCTAAAAAAATCCTCAATCTCGACTTTTTCAAACGACCTCTCACGACCGAACTCTTCGGCATCAAGGCGAAAGAGGTCGGCCTGCCGCCCGGCTCGCTGATTCATGTCGGCAAGCAGAAAATCGAAAAGCCGGTCATCGGCCTGGTCGACTATGATCAAGAGAATTTCGACACCCGCACAGACATCACCATAGAAGAGGCCACGGCGTTCAAAGAGACCCCATCAGTCAGCTGGATCAACCTGAGCGGTATCCACGACACCAGCATCATTGAGCTGTTCGGGCAACGTTTCGGTATTCACAACCTGGCCCTCGAGGACATTCTCAACACCCACCATCGACCGAAGTTCGAAGAGATGGACGGATACAGCCTGATCATCCTGAAGATGCTGTTTTTTGACGAGACGACCCAAAGCATTGATGCAGAACAGATCAGCCTGATCCTCGGACCGCACTATGTCCTGACCTTCCAGGAAAAGGAGGGCGACGTGTTCGATGGCGTGCGCGAGCGTTTGCAGCGCAGCAACGGCCGAATCAGCCAGCGCGGCCCGGACTATCTCGCCTATGCCCTGATCGACTCGATAGTCGACAGTTATTTTCATATCCTGGAAAAAGTTGGTGACAAACTTACCCAATTGGAGGAGGACCTGCTCATCAACCCTGAGCAGTCGAC
>JARFQM010000153.1 GCA_029287755.1 Desulfofustis sp.
ACGATAAAAGCCGCCAAGGTTCGCACCCTCGAAAAAAGGCGGGTTGTCCACAACCACCTCCTGTCCGTCCTCGTTAAGCTCTGTGGACCAGGAAGGAGAACTGCCGGTCCAGAAATTGAGGGCTACGACCCGTTGCCTGGAATGTTTAGAAGCTCCTAGATCAAAATACTTACTGGCCTCGAACTCCAGAAATGACCAGTCTCCGGCGTCGCCGTCGGAAAAATCCTGGTGATAGGCAATGTACTGGTAACTTCCCCGCGAGGGGTTTATCGGGAAATCGGTGTTGTTGTATAAATAACCGATTCTGAACGGGTAGGTATCCCCCTCATAGGTCAGCGTGTCGGTTTCGTAGCTCTGATAGCGGGATTTCTGGCCGACTAGCAGAACGGAGATGCCTGAATCCAGTGGGTTCCACTTGTCACCGCCACTTGCACCGGAGGTGAGGATGCCGTTCTCGAGGCGGTACTCCGCCATGGACGACTGCCTGCCGCTTCCGATCGGAAGTACATACTCGAACTTGAGATCGTACCAGTTGTCGTCCCCTTCATCCTGGACATAATTGTCTTTGTCGGAATCGTTGGTGCCCGCCTGCGGTGGCTGAGATCCCGATGGTCGCCTCGGCGCTTCAGTGTAGGCCCGCTGACGCGGGTAGTGGGCCATTGAACCCAATACGGAGAATTAGAGTCTGCTCGCTAACGGCAGACGATAATCCCAGAGGCCGCCAAGAAAGGCGTAGGCGTCATCGGCACTGCCGAACACAGTACCGGCAAGCAGCAGTTGATCCTGATGATACCCCTTAATAAAGCCGCCGACGCCGAAAGTGGTGCCCATCGAATCGGATGGAAAAGCATAGGGTAAAATCAATCGTTCCTTACCACTGTTGGGATTTTCCGCCCTGATAACCGAATATTTGGTCGAGGCATCCGGCTTCGCCCAGCAGAATACGGAAAAGGTGAATGTTAGTAATAGCAACGTCACTATTGTGAGCGATCTTCCTGATTTTCTCATTAACCTATATCCTTTAGAATAGTTGAGGACGAAACTTCAGTTAGTAACTACATCGATGACGGTTTCATGAAAAACCATAATTTTTAACTAACATTTCAATTCCGCAGCTTTTGAATGCACTCTCTCGCACCTGCACGATTGCCACTGCGCAGCATTTCGGCGCACTTTTCCCTGGCATCGAAAAGTTCGTCCTGCGCTCCGGAAGCAGCATTTGACACCGTCGATCCAGATGGTGCAGCTGAGGGTTGTGACGTTGGTTGCGTCTGTGCAGCAGGGATCTGGGTTTCCGTGGAATCACCACTTTGCAGTTGATCGATGCAGTTTTGGGCGCCTTGGTGATCTCCCCTGTGCAACATCTCTATACACTGTTCCCTGGCCTCAGAATCCCCGCCTTGCATAGCAGTCTGTGAGTGTGGGGACGGTGAATGTCGTTTTTCCAAACGCTTGGATAAGGGACCTGCTTCAGCTGTGCTGCTCTCGATCCTAATGATTCCGTTTGTATTTAAATTGATCGCGTAAGGAGCAAAAATAAGTATGGCAGTCAGGACGAAAGTTGTTGTTAAACGTTTCATGTTATTTTCTCCATTTCCAAGGGTAACAATCTTACACGATATAGTTGTAAAGTAGTCTCTTCTCGCCTGGGGCAGGTATCATTGTCCTCTGCCTACGTGACGCCTACCCCGTAATATTTTACTTGGCTGTCACGGCAGCGATTTCCTTCCGTAGTGGATCGGCGTGGGGATTTGCAACGCTCTTTCTGATCAGAATGTCCGTGGGACTTACTGATTTGCCATAGTATGCTTCGTTGAACTTGTCCTTTGTTTTCACGACGGCACCATCCAGCGCAACTCCAGCAAAGGCTCCCTTTGAGCGGGCGTAGGAAAACACGTCAGCTGTTTGAGCGGCGGCACCACCGCCAACCGGACCCGCAGCAAGAGTCAGGTCCGCACCAAGTTTAAAAGAACTGGTCAACAGTTTCTCCATACCGCGATCGGTCATAATGAGTAACACTACTTCAGACGCTTCCCCACCGAACTGAAGACCAAACGACACAGACCCAATGGTGTAAAATGCCGGATAGCCCCATTCACCAGAGGCTGCGTCGTGCGCGACAAGCGCTCCCGATCCTCCAGAGCCTCCGACAAAAAACGCCCCTTTGATGCTCTGGGGGATAACCAGGACTGCCTTGGCCTTTTTAACCTCATCTCTAAACCACTTCAGATTGGGATCAGCGGCGAACCCTTTCACAACTGTAGCGGCATTGTCGATGAGGTTCTCCGCCTCAACCTGCTCAGATCCGAAAACTTCAGAGACAAAGAGTAAAATGGCGGACAACAAAACAAGAATGAAAAATCTTTTTCGTATCATGATACACCCCCTTAATAATTGACAATATTCTAACCGTAGATAACTGCTGGTCAGTCCTGAGAATGGTATTCAAAATCTGATTCCCACACCAAATACCGGACCACTCAGCTGCAGATCCTCCATCACCTTGTCTTCATCCATTTCAAACCCAAGGTGCCGGTAGCCAAGCCTGATGTCGCCCCAGCGGAAACGATAGCCGACAGCGGCATAGAGCTGATAGCTCAGATCTGAGCCGCCCGTGCCGATATCTGCGTAATAGGGCAGGAACCACTTTTCATTGAATTTGACCTGCCCTCGCACGCCAACGAACCCATCGGTGAGGCTATCAGTTTTCGAAGAGGAGAGAATTTTAGCACCCTGCACAGAGGCATCGTAATCCACGTCAAGGGATAGATACCGCACGCCGCCGACAACGCCGGCCACGGCTCTGTCCGACTGAACAAAATCATAACCGATTCCGCCGTTAACAAGATAGGAGCTGACATTGAGATCTACCGATGCAGTCCCTGCTCCGGTTGCTATGTCTGCACTGTCTCCGGCATCTAAATAGACGAAATCTAAAATAACCGACCAGCGATCGTAGCGACCCTCGTAGCCGGCCATGAGCATCAGTTCAAGGTCCTCGAGAATATCCGATGCGTCGACGTCAAAGTCCGATTCAGCACCTGTGGGGGCCTGGACCTTTCCGTCTATACCCGCATACCAGCCGTATAAGGTGATTTCATTTTGCCAGCCCCGCCCCTGAGCAAGCACTGGCCCGGCTGCGATGCATAGCAGCAGAGAAAAACAAGCCAGCATATAGAAAACAAATTGTGCTTGTTTATTTACTCCCATTATTTCCTCCCAGTCTGTCGTTTTCGCCGTTACTCATGGCCGCCCCAAATTGATGGGCAATTCAGGGCGGCCTTTTGGGGAAGGTTGGATGAGTCGGTGTAAATCGTTACTCACTCACTAACCTTGTTGTTTCTTTGCGCTTGCTGAAGCTTGGCAATGTCCGCCTCGCTCAGCTGCGGCCGGTCGACCACGATGGTCAGCTTGTTCATCTTGGCGGTCAACGGGAAGGGCGGTTTGTAGTCGGCGTCGTTAACCCCGGTCAGGGTGTCGGAGCCGATGTCGAAAGCCTCGTCCCACTGCAGGATCATGGGCAGGGTCTTGTCCATCTTCTTGCTGTCTACCTGCTTGCCGTTCACCTTGAGCGTTCCCGTTCCGGGACGGCCCAGGCCGCTCATACTGTTGTAGGCCAGGGTGCCGACACCAAGGCCTTCATAGTCGAAGTCGAACTCGACGGTATGGGTGCCGGGCGCCAGCGCCGGTCCCTCCCACCTGATGCGCTCGAGATTGAGCATGTTCCAGGTAAAGACCGGTTTGGAATCGAGCAGATAGAAGCCGTAGCCGGCGAAACGGCCGCCGGAGGTCAGCATCATCCCCTCGGCGCCGCCCTCGGGCACTTCGATGTCGGCGGTGATGGTGTAGGATGTGTTGAGCAGCAAGGGTGAGTCGCCCTGAGGCAGCCCGGTCATCGGCCGGGTATAGACGAACTCCTTGCGGCCGGCGGTGATGTTGGGCCGTGGAGCGATAACCCGGGTCGCGACTGAGGCGTCCATCGGGAAGACTTGGTACTTCTTCGCCTCGGCGATGAACATTTCCTTCATTTCCTTCACCTTGTCCGGGTGCTGGTCGGCGATGTTGGTGGACTGGGTGAAGTCTTCGTCGAGATGGTAGAGTTCGAGCACCTGGTTGTTGAGCGGGTCAACCTTGGCAGCGCCGTAGGCGTCCCACGGGGCGCGGTCGACCTTGGTACTGAGCAGCCAGCCCTCGTGGTAGAGGGCGTACTGGCCCATCATCTCGAAGTACTGCGTCTTGTGGCGCGACGGCGCCTCGGCGTTCGCCGCGTCGAAGGTGTAGGCGAAGCTCGTGCCCTCGATCGGCGCCTGCTTGATGCCGTCCACCTCTTCCGGTGCTGCTATACCGGTGACCTCGAGGATGGTGGGCATGACATCGATGAGGTGCATGAATTGTTCGCGCATGCCGCCGGTGTCCTTGATCACCGCCGGCCACGAAACCGCCATGCCCTGACGGATGCCGCCGAGCTTGGAGGCATTCTGCTTGAACCAGGTGAACGGGGTATCGAAGGCCCAGCTCCAACCCGCCGCCATGTGGTTGTAGGTCTGCTCGGTAC
>JARFQM010000212.1 GCA_029287755.1 Desulfofustis sp.
CTCCTGGCTGCTGCTGATCGTGGCAGCCCTCGGCTGCATATCCATGGATTTTATCGGCGTAGTCGATCCACAGGCGGGTCGTGCCGGAGAGCTGGCCGGTGAAGCCATTGCAGAGGGAGGGAGTCAGCCATGATGTACTTCATGATTTTCCTGGTCACGATGTTCGGCGGTCTTGCTGTGGTCTTTGCACTGCTCTTCGGCCCCGGCCTGGCTTTTGTCATCGACGGTAAGATGATGTTTATCAAGCTTCTCTATTCCCGCTTGTTCAATGGCGTCTACAGCCCCCCGCTGCTGGCCCTGCCCTTTTTCATCGTGGCTGGAGAGATAATGAATCAGGGCGGCATCACCAAGAATCTGGTCAAGCTTGCCCAGGCCTTTCTGGGGCACCGGCGGGGCGGCCTGGCCCAGGTCAATATCGCCTCGTCCATGCTTTTCGCCGGTCTTTCCGGTTCGGCCGTAGCCGACACCTCTGCCCTTGGCTCAATGCTGATTCCAGCCATGGAAAGAAATGGCTACACCAGGCGCTTTGCCGCCGCGGTCACCGCCGCCAGCTCAGTCATCGGCCCGATTATTCCGCCTTCCGGACTAATGATTCTTTACGCTTTTGTGATGAATGTGTCGGTGGCCGGCCTGTTTGCCGCCGGTCTTGTTCCCGGTATTGCCATCGGCGTGGGACTGATGCTCCTTACTTCCTATCTTGCCAAGGTTCGCAGTTTCCCGGTGGCAAACGAACCAATGCCATGGAGTGAGCGCGGGAAGGCGCTCTGGGATGGCATCATTCCTATGATGACGCCGGTCATCATGCTGGGCGGCATCCTGGCCGGGATCTTTACCCCCACCGAGGCTGCTGCGGTCGGTGCCGGCTATGCCCTGATCGTGGCCCTTGCCACCCGGCAGATGAGCTTCAAAGACATTCCCCGGGTCTTTACCTCGGCAGCCATTTCCTCGGGCGTAATCCTGATGCTGGTCGGGGCAGCGGTCAGCTTTGCCTCGATAGTCAGTTTTTATCATACGCCTGAGAAAATGGCCAAATTGGTGCTTTCCGTGAGCGAAAACCCCTATGCGGTTTTCTTCATGGTCAACATCTTATTGTTCATAGTCGGTATGTTTCTTGATGCGGGGCCGGCCATCCTCATTCTCGGACCGATTCTGGGGCCGGCCATGGTCCAGGTCGGAATTCATCCACTGCACTTTGCCGTAGTCATGTGCGTAAATGTGACCGTGGGGCTGGCGACCCCGCCGATGGGGCTGGTGCTCTTCGTGGCCGCCGGTCTGAGCCGTGAATCGCTTGAGAAAATTGCCATTGAAATGATCCCGTTTCTGCTGGTGGAATTTCTGGTTATTTTTCTTATATCCTATTTCCCGATACTCACGCTGTCGATCCCCAACTGGCTGGGATATCTTGATGTTCCCGCAGCGGCCAGCTGGATTCTGGGCGGGGTCGGGGGATAGTTAACCCGTTAATCTTGAGCACCACAAAAAAGCGGCTTTGAAAGCGTGAGGTTCTTCAAGGCAGCCACAACCACAACTGGAGGAGTAAAAAATGAAAAAAGTACTGGTAATGCTGATCGCTTGTTTCTTCGTTTTCGGAGTGACATCAGTGTACGCAGCGGATCACACCTTCCGGGTGGTCCATCTGTCCAACCAAAACGACGAAGACTATGACGGTGCGATGGTCTTCAAGGACTATGTCGAGGCCCGCTCCAATGGCAAAATCGCCGTTGAGATCTACTCGGGTGCTCAGCTCTGCGGTAATGCCGCCGAATGTTATGAGGCTACTCAGAGCAACATTATCCAAATCCACCAGATGACCATCGGCGGCATCTCCGTCGCCTTTCCGGAACTGCAGGTGCTGGATCTGCCCTACATGATGGACAACGATGCAGTGGCTGAAGAAGTTCTGACCGGACCGTTTCTCAACGTTCTCCGTCAGCACGTCCTGGCCAAGGGCGGTCCCCGCATCATGACCATGACCAACACCGGCGGGTGGAGAAACATCGCCAACACCAAAAAGCAGATCAAGTCGCCGGCCGATATGACAGGGCTGCGCATCCGCACCATCAACTCGCCGCTGCAGCAGACCCTGGTTAAAAACCTCGGCGCCTCGGCAACTCCCGTCGCCTGGCCGGAAGTCTACACCTCTTTGGCGACTGGTGTTATCGACGGATCCAAAAACGGGATAACCGACATCGTCGGCATGAAATTTCATGAGCATATCAAGCATATGACCCTTGATGGACATGCCTATATGGCGAGCCTCTGGATCATGAATGAAGATACCTACCAGGCCTTGACCCCGGAACAGAAGCGCTTGGTCAATGACGGGTTCAGAAGTCTCGGCCAGGTCTGCTTTGCCTTCCCGAAACGCCGCTCCATCGAAGCTTATGAGGAGTTCAGAAAGGCAGGCGGAACCATTTATGTACCGACCGCCGAGGAAAAAGATGCCTTCAGAGAAGCAGCTGCTCCGCTGAAAGAATGGTACACCGACAAGTACGGTGCCGAAGGTGTTGAGCTGCTCAAAGCTTACGAAGCGGCAATCATCGAGGCAGAAGCAAAGCTCGATGCCGAACTTAAACTCAACATGTAAGTCTTATGTAAATTTCTCGAAGTTGACGGGCGGTCTGGCAGTTGCTGCCGCCGCCCGTTCTTAATTTACCGCGAAAAAAGTGGATCCGCCAAAAGATGAGCTCTAAAGTCAACTACGCGATAATCGGCTCCGGCATGATGGGCCGGGAACACATCCAGAATATTTCCCTGCTTGGTGATACAGAGGTAACGGCCCTGTGTGAACCCGATGCTCAGCAGCTCTCGCTGTCGGCAAAGCTGGCGCCTGATGCCGCCGTGTATAAGGATTTTCGTGATCTCATAAAAGATACCACGGTGGATGCCTTCGTCATTGCCTCACCCAACCACACCCATATTGACATTCTTAAAGAGATCCTGGCCAACGACTGCCGCGCAATTCTGGCCGAAAAACCGCTCTGCACAACGGTGGAAGACTGCAGAACGATCGCCGGACTGGCTGAGAATTACCAGGCGCCCATCTGGGTTGCCATGGAATATCGCTATATGCCGCCGGTGGCGGAATTACTCACTAGAGTGGCGGCTGGTCTCGTCGGAGACCCCAAGATGATCGCCGTGCAGGAACACCGGTTTCCTTTTCTTAAAAAAGTCGGCGACTGGAACAGATTCAACATCAACACCGGTGGTACGCTGGTGGAGAAATGTTGCCACTTTTTTGATCTGATGCGGCTCATCGCCGCGGACGATCCGGTGAGGGTCTACGCGTCGGGGGCGGCAGACGTGAACTTTCTTGAGGAACGCTATGGTGGTAAAACTCCCGATATCATCGACAACGCATTTGTCATTATTGACTTTGCCTCCGGGGTGAGGGCGTCGCTGAGTCTCTGCATGTTTTGCGATGGTTCCTACTTCCAGGAGGAAATATCAGTGCTTGGCGCCAAAGGTAAACTCCAATGTCTGGTGCCGGGGCCAGATCGGTTGTGGGCAGTGGATAACCTTGATGACCTTGGCCACTCAACCGGCTTCACCGGTGAACATCGTGAATCTGAAATTATCCATAGCCCGCGGAGCCCGAAGGGGCCAATCAGAGAGACGGTGAAGGTGGATACCAACCTGCAGCTGGCAGGCGACCACCAGGGCTCCACCTTCTATCAGCACCGCAAATTTCTCGATGCAGTGCGCGGCCAGGGCACGGTTGAGGTGACCGTCAATGACGGACTGCAGGCGGTTTTGATGGGTTTGGCGGCGGAACAGTCGATCAGGGAGCATAAAGCCGTGGAAATATCGGCTTTATAGACACTAAAGGATAACTCACTGAGGACATTTGCTGATCTTCATTGAGATGCGCAATTGAGTATCGCAGGCAACCAGCACTTTGGCTGAAAACATTTACCCTGGTGATACATGAAAAAGGATACCAGTTCAAAGGTTGTCGGGCGACGTGGGGAAATCGCCAACGTGGTCAATGCCCAGGGATACGCGAGTATTGAATTTCTGGCCGATAAGTACCGGGTGTCCACCCAGACGATCCGTCGGGATATCCAGGCCCTGAGCGAAGAAAATCTGGTCACCCGTCTGCACGGAGGGGCCGGCTCGGTATCATCGCTGGTTAACGTCAGCTACGATGCCCGAAGGATATCCATGCTCGAAGAAAAAGAACTTATCGCTGCCGCCGCCGCTACCCTTATTCGCTCGAGCCAGTCGATTTTCATGACGGGCGGGTCGACCATGGAGATTGTCGCCAAGCAGCTCTCCCAGATCCCGACTCTCTGCATCATCACCAACAACATCCACGCGGCCATCCATCTCTACAGCAAGAAAGATATCGAGCTTTTAATGCCGTGCGGACGGGTGAGAAACCATAACGGCTGCATCATAGGTCCGGCCACCATGGAATTTATTGCCAATTTCCAGACCGATTTCCTGCTTATGGGCATCGGCGCCATCTCGCCCGAAGGGCTGCTGCTCGACTACGATTACGAAGAAGCGATGTTGATGGCCAAGATGATGAAGAACGCCCGGGAGGTTATTCTGGTTACCGACAGCACCAAATTTGCAAAGAGTGCGACCGCCCAGGTCGGTCACCTCAGGGATGTGTCCTATCTGGTCACCGATCGCCAGCCTCCTGCTCCGGCCTCTGACCTGATAAACGAGCACAATGTTTCCCTCATCATCCCTGAAGCGGGCTGACCTGCCTGACGAGTTTCATGCGTCGAAATTTTTCCCCATGCTTTAGCGTGCGCCTGAGAAGGGTATGCAGCCGAGCAGATCGTTCGACCGGGTGACAATATTGCCGTGCCCCCCTGGAACTGAAGAAGTTTTTTTCAGGCGGGCAGGGTGGGGGGCCGCTTCAATCCTGTGCGCCAGCGTAGAGGCCACGCCTCGAGTCCGCCGGCAGCCCCGAGCAGGGCGCCGAGAACAGCGCCACGGCCGCAATTATCCCCGCCGCACATGGTGTTGGCGATCAGGCCCTGTTCCGGCCGTTCATGATACTTTGCTGCCAGATAAAGGGTTGCGGGCAGGGCCTGATCCATATAGCAGGCCGAGGAAAAATGTCTGCCCACCACGATATGATCAGGGTAATCGCGCAGATCGAGAAGGGAGCGCTGCACTGACCCCGAGGTAAATGACTGCTGGGTGCTTTCGAGGACCTCGACCAGGGGGGCACCGTGCAGGAGTTCGACAAGCAGATCGATCACCAGGGCGGCACCTCTTTTCATAAGCGAGCCGCCATGGGTCAGAGCCAAGTGCTCCTGGCTGATCTTTTCGGCATACTCAGGTGAGTCTGAAAAATAGATGGTCAGCGGCAGCATCAGCGTGAGGCCGCCGATATGGTGTTCGTCCTGTCTGCCGCAGCGCTCCGGGGAAATGCCGCGGCCGAAATTGACGAAAAAATGCCTGAGGTATTCCTCCGCATAAGTGTCCCGGTGGTTGCCAGGAGTGGTGAGAAAGTCGGTGAAATGTGCCAGCCATGGTCCTGGCGCATAGCTCTCACGGCTGCGGACATGCTCCAGGAGTTCCGCGGCCAGCTGCGCATTCAGGGTGTTTTCCCCGGCTTCGAGAAACTGGTGGTAATGGATCCCCTTTTTCCCCCAGTAGCGGGCCTGATCGTGCAGGATATCTGCTGCGGGACTGCTTGGCACGAAGGAAGAGCGCCAGAGAATAGAGTCCGGGTGCGGATTCCTGGGGGCTAGAAAATCACGGACCTGGCCATAATCGCGACGCAGAGCATCAGTGTCGTAGTACCAGTGCACCGGCATCGCCAGCGCGTCGGCGATGAAAAGGCCATAGAGTGCGCCGGCAACCCGCTCTGAAAATGAAATATCGCTGCTCATCCAACAACGATAGATCGTTCGTAGCCCACCGCAAGGCGGAGTGCCCATTATTCCAGCAGCTGGTTCGGAGCAAGCGATAATTGCGGGCTCAGAGTAATGGCTCTTTATTAATGGTGCTCCGGTGTTTACCTTGGGACTATGTGTGCTTCTGCGGAGAAAGGTCTGTGACCGGAATACGAATCCGAGGCGTCGGTACGGCGGTGCCCGAATATGTCTGCGACCAGGCCTATGTGCGCAGGGTGGTGGAGAATCTGTTCAGCGAGCGGCTGGAAAACCTGGAGCGGCTCTTGAGGGTCTTCGACCACCTGCACATAGAACAACGTTATTTTGCTCGCGATCCCGAGTGGTATCGCAAGGATAGGGGCTTCGGCGAAGCCAACGATCTGTTCATCGAGACGGCGCTGAAGCTTGCCGCGCAGGCCGCGCAGGAAGCGATCACCAGCGCTGACGCCGGTCCAGAAGACTTCGGCGGCATCGTGGTGGCAAGCACCACCGGCGTGATGACGCCAAGTCTTGAGGCCCATCTGCTGCAGGATCTGGGGCTGCCCCTGCACGCGGTTCGCCTGCCGCTGTTTGGGCTCGGCTGCGCCGGTGGGGTCGCCGGTCTGGCCAGGGCGGCTGAATTGAGCAGCGGTCGGGATGGGGCGCCGGTGCTTTTCGTGGCGGTCGAAATCTGCAGCGCCACCTTTCAGCGCAATGATCTGTCAAAATCCAATTTGATCGGCACATCGATCTTTGGCGACGGTGCAGCTGCCGTGGTGGTCGGCCGCGCCGAAAGCGGGCCCGAGATCGTTGGCTCCTATCACAGGCTCTTTCCAGGGACCTACGATATCATGGGTTGGGACGTCGTCGACAGCGGCATGAAGGTTCGCTTTTCCCGTGATATTCCCACGTTCGTCAAAACCCATCTGCCGATGGTGCTGGAAGAAGCGTGTTCCGCCTGGGGAATAGCGCAGGACGACATAGTTTCCTACATCACCCACCCCGGCGGCGCCAAGGTGCTCGCCTCATATGCCGAGGTCATCCGTCGGGACAGGCGCAGGCTTGATGCCTCCCATCAGATCCTCAGACGCTATGGCAATATGTCTTCCGCTTCAATACTCTTCGTGCTCGAGCATATGCTGGCCAACGCAGAGCTGGAGCCTGGGTATGCACTGATGTCGGCGCTCGGTCCTGGTTTCAGCTCCGATCAACTGCTGCTGCATAATCCATGACGATTCTCACCCTGCTTCTGACCATTCTCATCGGCCAGCGCCTGACTGAGCTGGCTCTGGCCAAAAGAAATTATCGCTGGGCCATGCGTCATGGCGGCAGGGAATACGGCGCTGACCACTATTGGCTGTTCGTGGTGCTGCACTCGCTCTGGATGCTTGCCATTGTCCTTGAATGTCTGATCCTGCAGCCACGCCTGGCAGCCTGGTGGCCGCTGTTTCTCGGCCTCATTGCAGCGGCGCAGATTCTCCGCTACTGGGCGATAGGGACCCTGGGACGCTGCTGGAATACGCGCATCGTCATCTTTGACGAGATGAGCAGAAAGACGTCGGGACCCTACCGTTATTTCAGACATCCCAACTACCTCGCAGTCGCCCTTGAGATATTTGCCTTGCCGGCGTTTCTCGGGGCCTGGTATACGGCCCTGATCTTTTCCATAGCCAATGCAGCGCTGCTGCTACTGATCAGAATACCTGAAGAGGAGAGGGCCCTGAGGGCTCATCTGTCTGAAAAAAACTGATCGCCGGCTGAGGTTTTTCGCAGCGCTCCTCAACCTCGGCCACACATGCGGGCGATCATTGGTTATAGTGAACAGAATAGCTATTGGAATGACAGCATGTTCGGTGCCTGAACTCAGCATTGCAGCGGGAGGAGAAATCACCTATGTCACGCAAGATTCTCATTTATGGCGGTACCGGAGGGATTGGTTCGGCAATCGGCAGGCTGCTGCAGAGCCAGGGAGACGAAGTGTATCTGGTGGGCCGCCAGGCTGACAAGCAGCAGGATCTGCTCTCTCTGGACGGCGTTTATTTCATTGCTGCCGATGTCACCAAAGCGGGCGTCTTCGACCAGGTCATGGAAGAGGTGGGCCCGGAGCTGCACGGCCTCGTCTATGCGATCGGCTCAATCAATCTCGGCAGTCTGCGGCGCCTTGGCCCTGGGGACTACAGCAGGGACTTTGAACTGAATGCCATGGGTGCGGCTCTGGCGGTCAAGGCTGCATTGACGGCGCTGAAAAAAGGAGGAGAGGCCGCGTCGATAGTCCTCTTTTCCAGCGTGGCCGCACTGCAAGGGTTTCCACTGCACGCCTCGGTGAGCATGGCCAAGGGCGCCGTTTCCGGTTTGACCCTGGCACTGGCGGCCGAACTCGCCCCCAGGATACGGGTCAATGCGCTGGCGCCCTCCTTGACTAAAACACCGCTTGCAGAAAAGCTCTTGGCCAACCCCGATGCCGCCGAGGCGCTGGCCGCGCAACACCCGCTGAAACGGCTCGGCAGACCTGAGGATGCCGCCCGCCTGGCGGTGTTTCTGCTATCCCCCGAGGCCGGCTGGATAAGCGGTCAAATTCTTGCGGTGGATGGCGGCCGCTCAGCGCTGCAGACGGCGCGCTGATAAACCGCCCAGGATCACACCCTGGACTGCGGCGGCCAGGTCACTTAAGCATTTTCAGTTGGTCGATGAAATCGGCGTTGCTGGGCACACCTTCCTGGATAAAGCGGATGATCCCCTGTTTATCGATAAGATAGGTAAGACGTCCTCGACCATAGGCGTTCCTGAACTGTTTGTCGCTGTCCGACGCCAGGGGAAACTCGATACCATTCTCCTTGATGAATTCCTTGATGGTGTCCATATCGTCGTTGCTGACCCCGATTACTTCCGCATCGAGCTTTTTGAATTCTTCCAGGTCACGCTGGAAGTTAGCCAGTTCACTTGCTCAGACTGAGCTGAAAACAGCAAAATAGAGAGCCAGAACGACATTTTTTTCACCGGCATAGTCGGCCAGGGAGATTTCTCCGAGGGAGGACGGTGTGGTGAAGGCGGGCGCCTTGTCCCCTATGCTCAGGGCGAACGATCCGGCCGGCAACAAGAGCAGGCCAAGAATCAGCAGGCAGGAGATTTTGACTGTCAATTTTCTCATTCTCAGACCTCCATGGGCTGGGTGGTTTTATTGCAGATGACCCTGCGTTACCGCTATATAGTAACCACGATTTAACGATTACCTTAATAGGAGTCCGGCCCCAGCGCTACTTTCCCTCTGAAGGTCCAGTAGATCAGCGACGTGTAGGACAGCACCAGCGGCATGCCGATGGCCACGATAATCAAGCCGATGGTAAGAGTAAGTCGGCTTGAGGCGCCATTGAAAATGGTAATACTGTAAGCGGCGTTGTTGGCGGCCGGCACCAGGTTGGGGAAAAGGTTGGCGCTGAACAGGATGACCAGGGCGGCGATTACCAGGCAGCTGCTGATGAAGGCATAGAAAGGGCGTTCCTGCCGTATCGCCCGCATGATGTTGACAATGGCCAGCACATTGATCAACGGCACAACCCAGAGCACCGGGGTGTCGCGGAAGTGCTGAAGCGAGGCGGGGACGAACATGGTCGACCAGATGGTAACGACGACGAAGAAAAAGACGTAGACGTACCAGGTTCCTTTCATCCAGCCGAAGAGCCGCCGCTGGAGATCACCCTCGGTCTTCATGTAGAGATAGATGGAGCCGTGCATGGCGAGCAGGGCCACGGTGAAGAGCCCCACTGCGAGACTGAAGCCGCTGACCAGATCGAGCATCGAGCCAAGGAAATCACCCCGCTCGGAAATCGCC
>JARFQM010000217.1 GCA_029287755.1 Desulfofustis sp.
TGCCGGGGATGGCCTGGGATTCAATGAGCAGGGTTCCTCCTGGTTTGAGGGCAGTAAAAATATCCCTGAGAATCTCGATCGGAGAACTCTGGTGGTAAATAATGCCCATCAGGAAAATCACGTCGAAGCTTTGCGGAAACAAGGAGACGTGTTCGACCCCGAGCAGATCGATGTCGAGATTGTCAAAGCCGGCCATGGCGTTGAGGGACTTGAAGCAGTAATAGTGCTGCACCGACGGTTCGAAACCGAGCACCAAGCGGGGTTCGTGGGGCACCATGCGAAACATGTAATAGCCGTTGTTGCAGCCGATATCGGCGACGATTTTTCCGCTGAGATCGGGGAGTCGGACCCGCAGGCGGTCCCATTTGCGTTCGCTGCGCCACTCGGCGTCTACCTCGATGCCGAAAATGGAGAAGGGGCCTTTGCGCCAGGGCATGAAGCATCTGAGCAGCTCCCTGATTTCCTGCCGGCTTTCCGGGGAAAGCTCATCGTACCCGCCGATGGTTACTGTGTCGGCAGTGCAGTCAGTGAGGCCGGCCCGATAGGCGCGGAGCCGTTCAAAGGGAATGCGATACCTGAGAAACCCTTTTTTATTCTGGTTTACCCAGCGCTGCCGCTGCTCGTGGATCTCGGTGATAGCATGATGATCGATCCCCGGTTGAAGATGGTTAAGATAATGCATTTCAAAAGGGGCTGTCAGCTTGGTTTGAGCGCCACGAAGGAAGAAAAGTTAAACCATTGGAGAAAGGTGGTAATCGGCTTAAAACCAGCGCCGGCGAGCATTTCCATATTCTCCTCGAGAGTAAAAGGTATGAGGATATTTTCCAGGGCTTCCCGCTTACGGGCGATTTCCAGATCCGAATACCCCTGCGCACGTTTGAAGTCATGGTGGATATCTATGAAGGTGCGGTTCAGCCTTTTGTCCTCGAGAACCGTTTTCTCACTGAGAATGAGCAGGCCTCCGGGGCGCAGGTTGTCATAGAGTTGGGTAATCAATGACGGCCGCAGCACCGGCCTGATAAACTGCAGGGTGTAATTGAGGATGAAGGCCCCGGTTCCCTCCATGTTGATTTTTGTGATATCGGCCTTTTGGAAAGAGACGGCATAGTCTTTCGCGTAGAACTCGGCTTTAAGACGCGCTTTGGCGAGCATGGCCGGTGAACTGTCTAGGCCGACGAAGCGCAACCGCTGGTCCTCCAGTTCCCTGGCAAAATAGAACAGTGCGGTGCCGGTGGCGCAGCCCAGATCGCAGACCAGGTCGCCCGGGTTCAAATGGGCGGCCAGCAGCCTGCCGGTCTCCCTGATCACTTTTTTGTAGCAGGGAATGGAGCGGTCGAGCATGTCGTCGAACACCTCAACGACCCGCTCGTTGAAATCAAAATCTTCAGGAACGGTATCAACCTGGTACAGCCTGTCTTTCATGGGGCTATTTTTTATGCCAGGTCCCGTCAGGTTTCTGGAACCAGTGTCCTTTACTGCCTATGTCGCTTATCTGTTTGGCCCGACGCTGGCCGACGAGGGCTATATCCACCTGCTGTTTTTGGGCGATGGCGCCATAGACGCTCTTGCGGTCCTTGTTCTCTTCCGTGATCAGCTTTTGTGCAGATTTGTCAGAGGTACGGAACTCCAGATAGCCCTGATTGTTCTCGCCGATAGTGCCCTTGTCCTTGAGCGCGTTGATGGCCGGAATCCTGGCCAGCATCCGCTCCTTGATCGAAGCGGCCTGGCTGTTAAGGACGCCGCCCAACAGAGCCGTCATCACAACAGCTATGATAAAAAAGAATCTACGGTTATACATGCCGAACCTCCCCGAATTGTCATGTGCAGAATCATTCATTCTGGGCCGCCTCGTCGATGTCGCCGAAAAAGTCATCCAGGGCACGGTCCACTTTGACGTTGACGTCGATGGTGATATGGATGGGTTTTATCTCAACCGGTTTGACATCCACTTCATGTTTGGTGCAGGCCGCGCTGATCCCCAGCAGCAGCGCCAGACAGAAAAGACGGGCCAATAATTGCAGTTTCATTGTCCACTCCCCATGATCGTATTGATGGACTGGCCGACCTGAAAAAGCTCGACCAGCGGTACTCTGAAATTCACATCCAGGCGGATTGGATACTGCAGTCCCGGGCCCTGATCCGACTCGCTGAGCATACCTTTTTTATCAAACTTGAAGGGCAGGGCAGTGCTGGGCTTGCCGTCAAGTTCCAGAATCAGCAGCAGGTCGTCCCCGGCGCTGTTAAAACTCAGTTTCGTCCAGTTATAGGAGAAGTCCTCGAGTGCCTGAAGCGCATAGTTAAGAAAACCCGCCTCGCTGACCCCGCCCACGCCCTGCCGGAGCAGATCCGTGTCGCTGAAGCGCACTATACCACCTGCACCCGGCGTCGAAAACAGAAATCCATCATCAAAGTCGAGTCGTTTCCTGGAGAGTTTAATCGGCAGTTTGCCGTTCAGTGAACCCTCGCCTTCGGTGCCTTTGAAGCCGAACTGATCGAGCAGTTCAGCCAGTCCGATTCGGCTGCAGAAAAGGGTGGTGTCGATTTCAGATGTCTGGGTAGACAGGCGCAGGCTGCCGGATTCAAGGGTGCCGCCGCACCATCTGAGTTTGCTTTTTTCGATGAACAGCGACTGGGGGCTTTCCACCCGGAAGGTAAACGCACCGTCACTGAAATGCAGCCTGGAAATATCAATTGCAGCCACCGAGCAGCGCTGGCTGGGGCTCGATTGCAGCCGCGGCAGTTCGGGAAACTCGATGGCGCAGTCCAGACCCTCCAGGCTGATGTTTTTGTCGGGCAAACTGATTTTTACATCGCCAATCGCAGCCTGCGCTCGGGCGGTGAGTCCTCCATCGTAGGCGATTTTGCCTCGGGCCTCGAGATTGCCTGAGAAATCGAGATCGGCCGGCAGAGAGAGAAACGCAGGAAAAAACGCGGGCTCAAGCGCGTCCGTGGTAAGTTCCCAGGACACCGAACCCGTTCTGGAGGGCCACGCCAGATGGCCCTTGAACGGTAGGGAAAGGTCGGGGTTGTGCCGCAGTTCAAGCGCACCTCGGGCAGTGTACTCTGAGCCGCGTTGGGCAAGAGTTGCGGCCAGGGAAAAAAGATGCTCACCCTCGATCTCCACCGCCTCAATAGAGAAGGAACCGGGAGCCGTTGCAGTGGGCGAAACTAAGCGGGTAAACGGCAGCTCGAGGGCAATATTCTTGGCGGCCAGGTTTTTCTCGGGAATACTGATTTCCGCCAGGGCCGCGTTAATTCTGGCTTCAAGCTGGTCGCTGGAGCGGTCCAGGCTGGCCTTAAGCTCGATGGGTGAAGTCGTCACACGAAAGAAGTCGCGCTGCAGATCCAGGGGGCCGCTCTCCAGTTTCAAGGCCGCCCGCATGTGCTGGTCCATCGACTCAAGGGAGGAAGATATGCGCAGGCCCGCGAGTCCGGAAACTGACCAGCCGCCGACCAGTTCAAGTGGCCGCTCGGAGTGGTACTCGCCGGTCAGAAAAAGGTGCGCCCCGCCGGAACCGGACCAGCCGCCGTCGAAGGCAAGAGAGAGGGGCTTCGTCGCCGTTCTCGGGTCATCCTCAGCAGGCCAGGAGACGGTTGCCGTTCCAGAAGTTTTCGCTTCTCCGTCCCGGTAGCTCGTCTCTCCATCAATCTCAACCAGAGCCTGGACGGGACTGTCGAGGGCAAGCGGGTGCAGCTGGAAGCGGTGGGTATGGGCATCGCCGGAGAGAACAAAATTCAGCGTATTGTTCTCCTCTGCCCCTGAGATTGATACTTGGTCGGTGACGTAGCGCAGCCCCGCAAGGCTGCCAGCCAATGTATAGCGCTGTAGAGAAAAAGAGCTGGCATCGAGGCGCAGTTCGAGATCGGCACTCATTGTCTTGAAGGTCGGCAGGATAAACGATTCAGCAAAAAACCCATCGGGCAGTGAGAGGGCGCCGTTATCGATCGTCAGTTTGGCAGCCAGTTTGTCATTGTCGAGCGTTGCTGAAGCAGATATCGCGGCGGAAACATCATCCGAGAAGAAGAATGACCCGTCAATTGCCTCGAGGCGCTGGCGGGTACCGGTGGAATTGAAGGTTGGTGCCAGTTGAGCGTTCACACCGATGAAAAGTGATGGCCGGCGCGCATCGTGGATCACGATGCGGCACTGATCGAGGATTAGAGATTCGACCCCCAGCGGCAGCAGAAACAGCGTCTCTTCAGTTCCGGTGCTCTTGGCGCCGATCTGCGGGTTGAAAGCGGGCAGCGCCAGCCGGCCGTCTGCTCTTTGGAAATGCAGGGTGGCGTGATCCACTACCAGGCTGCCGATCTTTTTCTGCAGCAGCGACTGGGGGGTAAAGCGCATCTGAAATCGGGGGATGGAGAGCACCGGGGTGGTGCCGTCCTTTATCTCGACACTGCCTTCGATAAGATACGGCGTGATTCTGCTCAGGCGCGCCCGGCTGAAGGAGAAAGGGGTTTGGGCAAGTAATGAGGGAAGCACTACCCGGTCAATGATGTGGGGCAGGGACAGGAACCCGACCAGCCCTATGATAATCACCGTCAGCAGGATAAGTGTTAATTTCTTCAGCAACGATCCGGCCATGATACTAATTCCTTATTCTGCCGCTATCTCAGGTGCGGTTTGGGTTTCGGGTAAAGGTAAATTAATCGGGGGTAAATTTATAGGAAAATCTTTGCCCCGCCTAAACGGCTGCACCACCTCTTTTCATCCCAACTCAGACGCCAAAGTATGACCATGCGTCTAGAAAATTCTGTTGCCTTAGGGTAGATATGACAGTATAAACCATCCTTTCCCAAGAAGGTCGAATCATCGATCAACAGGTGGATCAGGCATGTCACAAGAAATCGATTTTGATGAGATTCTGGCAAAATATCGTTCGGACCCTTACAACTATGTCGACCTAACCGCCCCGCACACCGGCGTGGTTGATTTTCTGGTGGAAAAAGGCAACGGTGTCGATGCCCCGTCCGGTGAATGGAATCATATTCCCGGCACCCCTCTGTTCCAGATCAGCCGGGAGAGAAACGAGAAAACAATCAGCGCCCCCATCAACGGTATTGTCTCCGAGATCCGCATCGAGTTTCAGGACCAGTTCGTGGAGGCTGGAGAAAAGCTGCTTACCATCAGACATCCCCTGAAGAAAAAGGAAATCATCGAATCGATCCTCAAGGAAGTGCTCTATCTCTTTCCGGCGCCGGAAACGGCAAAGTTCTTCTTTGCCATGGACATCCAGTCGAGAATCGACCAGAAAGGGGCCGGAGGAGTAACCATCAGACCTGGAGACGAAGCTTTCACCATGTCGCTGATGAAGCGTGATACGCCAATCTATTATTCGGGCGAAGAGGGCGTCATCCATTCCATCTATTTCAAACCGGGAGTCTCCGTTCCCCAGGGTGAGCCTCTCATTGGCGTCTGCCGGGCCGATAAACTGCCCTTGATCCAGAAGGTCATCACCCGGGTCAAGGCTGAATGGGATGCAATCTAAGCCTCTCTTGCCAGCGGTTCCGCCGCGCAGGAGATGAACAGCTTTGCCATGGCCTCTTATCCCACCTCGGCGCAGCTCAGAACCCATATTGAACTGGTGGAAATGGCTGAAAGGTTGGAGCGCTGGCAGGAGGACCAGGCCCGGCGCATACTTCTCTACGGATCCTTCGTTGGTTCGATCATTGACCACCATTTCTCCCTGGATCGAACCATGCCTCATGCGCGCGCCCATATCGAAAGCCTTGAAGAAAAGGGCGTCTCAATCGCCAACGGCACGGTCTTCCTCGCCGATACACTGAGCGGTCCCAAAGGGCGTTTTACCAGAACCTGGCATGCCCCTGCTGGCGGTCTCTGGGGGTCCATGATCTACATCAGCACGCTCCTGCCCAGATACAGAATGCTGGCCCCTTTGGCTGTGGGCATAGCCTGCTGCGAGGCGATGCGGGCTTACGGAGCAGCCAACACCGTTATCCGCTGGATCAACGATGTGCTCATTGACGGGCGCAAGGCGGGTGGGTTTCTGGCTGAAAATTTTACCGGACACAATTCCGGCGAAGAATACTGTCTGCTGGGTTTTGGCATAAATGTCAATAATCGGGAGTTCCCTGCAGCACTTGACCACAGTGCCACCTCCCTGGCGAGCAAAACGGGGGAGTCGGTCGATCTGCAAGGGTTCACCACCTGTTTTCTGGCCAAACTGAGCTGGAACCTTGGCTTGCTTTACTGGTGGGAAGCAGAGGAACTGC
>JARFQM010000241.1 GCA_029287755.1 Desulfofustis sp.
AATTGTTGATGCCCAGTGGTTTGAGGCGGGGAATTTACCGAAACTTCCCGGCAGCTATTCAATAGCCCGACATCTGATAGATCACTTCTGCAATAGCTCACTATCTGCCGCCTGATAAGAGCAGTTACTGTGTGTCAATCATCCTCAATCTCCTCGAGAGATCTCTGTTAGGCGGGCTCTTGTATTATCTCAGAATGACCGAAATTCTTCTAATTTTCAGTAAAAAAGATCTAAAGGTGCGGTTCGATGGAGCCCTGAGCGAACAATGATGCTCCCGTGGGGAAAAATCAGCTATTCTCCCTTAGGTGAGAAGTAATTGGCAATAGTGAAAATTTCCAGAGAACGTTTTTTATGCTCTGGTACACTTAGGAGTCAAGTGAGCAGACAGCGCTGAGGTCTGAGACCAGTGAGGATCAGCGGGGAAATCAGGAAATGGCTTTAAACGGCGGATTGGCAGCAGAAATCTTATTTACGGAGCGGTTGGGAGCGTGTTCATGTTAAACTCTTGTCTTGGTAGCGGTGGATAGACAGCAGAAATCACTTCAAGACAGAGTCGTAGAGCTGGGTGGGAGGAAAATGTGAAGATTCGGGAAATTCGAGCCATTGGCCTTCGTGGCGCAACACCTGAAGGAGGGTGGAGTGATGAATTGGAACGAGATGACTGCGTACATACATTGATTGGTGTCATCACTGATGAGGGGTTGACCGGTTTCGGCAGTGTTTTTACCAATGATGATCTGGTTAAGAGTGCATTATCGGTGCTGGAGCCCCTCTATCTGGGAGAAAGTGGCCTGGAACCGGAGCGTGTTTCCGAAAAACTGCATCAGAATATGTTCTGGCTCGGAAGAGGCGGGACAATAACACATACTATCAGCGGTATTGATATTGCCCTGTGGGATCTGCTGGGCAAAGCCACCGGTCAACCTGTCGGCCGTTTACTGGGAGGTCGCTACCGTGACCGTGTCAGGCCGTATGCCTCGGTACTGATGCGAGCGCCAACCGCGCTGGCGGAGTATCTTCAGCAATTGAAAGAGCAGGGTTTCAGGGCATTTAAAATCGGCTGGGGACCGTTTGGGCGCCAAAGCCACGCCTTGGACGAGGAGATTGTAAAGGCTGCCCGAGACGCGATCGGGACAGATGTGTTGTTGATGGTTGATGCCGGAGGCAGTGACGCCGGCTGGAATAATGGCTATAAATGGGCTTTACGCACCGCCCGCATGCTTGCCGATTATGACGTGGCCTGGTTTGAAGAACCCTTGCAGCCCGATGCGCTGCAGGACTACATCCTTCTGAGGCAGAACGCCCCCGTACCGATTGCAGGCGGAGAAGTTTTTACTCGCCGTCAATCATTTCAGCCCTGGCTGCAAGCCGGTGCGTTCGACATCGTCCAGCCCGACGTTACCAAGGTCGGCGGTATCAGTGAAGAACGACGTATTGGGTGGATGGCCGAGGAAAATGGTATCCGTTTCATCCCTCACGGCTGGAATACCGCCGTTGGCCTCGCTGCTGATTTGCAGCTGGCCTCGGCGTTTGCAGGTACCGACTTGGTTGAGTATCTCACCGGATCTCCCTATGTGGATGAGATTGCCGCTGAATCCTGGGTGCTCGATGAGGACGGCATGTTACCCATTCCCGACAGGCCAGGATTGGGACTGACGCTGGACATGGAAGTGGTGGAAAAATACAGTTCTGGGGAGCCGTTTCTGAAGTAGCCGGTAATAAATTCATGTGTACCGAGAGGAGATACAATGACCTTTTCCCTGGATGATAAGATTGAAAAACACACTCGCTACTGGAGAAGAGAGGATACGGAAAGACCGCTCATATCGGTAACAATTGCCGAGGATTTTTTCTTCAGCCGCCACTACAGCAGTGCCCGGGACCTGCTTGAGCCAGGTAAACTGATAACTCCGGGCATGCTTGATGTGGCATCTTTCATGGCCGACTATGAGCGCATGTACAATGAATCATTGCGGGTTGAGCAGGATGGTTTCTGGGTCGGCACCCCTTACACAGGAATCCCCTGGATGGAAGCAATGCTCGGCTGCGAAGTAGTGGCGATGGAAGCCAGTTTCGTGTCCAAACCGACTGGGGCAACCATCGAGAATCTGGAACCGGTAGAATTGACCCGGCAAAATGAGTGGCTGGCAAAGTACCTTGAATTTACCACACACCTCGTTGCCTTATCCGCTGACAGGTTTCCTGTTGGCATGCCCATAATGAGAGGCCCTTCAGACATGTTGGGAAGTCTTTTAGGGCAGCAGGAAATGGTATTGGCACTGATGCAGCATCCCGAAAAATCCGCCAGAGCTTTGCACAATGTCACTGAATGCTTCATGAAAGTGATAAAAGCACAAGAGGATCTCTGCAAGGATTTTCATGGCGGCCGGTCAATGGGATTCTACAATGTCTGGTGTCCAGGAAAATGCATCTGGTATCAGGAAGATTTATCCGCCTTGTTGTCGCCTTCACTGTTCCGGCAGATGCTGCGCCCCTGCGGTGAATATATCTGCAGGGAGTACGACTATACGGCCATTCACCTGCATCCTTCATCGTTCTTTATAGTCGATGAATTACTGCAGATGAAGCAGCTTAGAGTAATTGAGATTAATAAAGATATCGGTGGGCCATCTATTGAGGAGATGATGGGGTTGTTTAAAAAGATAGTAGAAAGAAAAAACATTATTATCTGGGGTGACCTAAACGAAAAGGACCTGGAGCACATACAAAACCAGTTGCCCTCCAGAGGTGTATATATCCACCTTGTAGCCGAAAGCGTTGATCGGGCGAATCAGTTGATCGGTTGTCTTCGTTGAAAAGCTCATGCAGTGACTGATCTCGTATCCGGGAAATGGCGATTAACGCTTGAGAAACCCAGCATAAAAATCACTAACCAATTGCTTTTTAATGAAAAATATTTCCTTTTGATTTCTGAACCTTATATCGTTTTTCACAATCGACTATCGAGAGTCTGACTCGAATCAAATCATCTGTTCGGCAGAAATCCTGGATCTACAAAAGCCAGGTAACTGTTTTACTGGTGAAGTGGCGGAGCTACTTTCTGATCATCCCGGAACAGACTTCCCCAGAGCTGCCTGTTCGGTTTTATAGCGCTCATAGTGGGAGAAAGCGTTGAGCACGAGTCCGTGCTCGATCCGTCCGTCCCTGATATAGCGGTCGATGTCCTGCTCCAGAACGCGGAACCAGCTGATCTCCTCCATGTCGTCCGGGTGTGGTTCCGCCGTCCTTACTGCATCTTCGACCAGAACCGTATAACAATAGTTGCCCTGTATCGCCGGGTTCGGGCAGACTCTGCCGATGAGTGTGGCCTTCTTCCCACCAAACCCGGTCTCCTCGAGCAGCTCACGGCACCCGGCCTCGACCGGATCTTCGCCCGGGTCGATCATACCTCCGGGGATTTCCAGTTCCATTCGTTTGCTGCCATAGCGGAACTGGCGGATCAGCAGGATCTCGCTCTCGGGTGTCCGGGCGATGATGTTCACCCAGTCTGGAAAATCGAAGAAGTAAAAATTCTTGCGTTTCATTGAGGTCCGGGACTGCAGCGGACCTTTTCTGATCGTACCGATCGGAGTTTTCAGGACTTCGTGGTCCGGCTCGATTCGCCATTGTGTCGTTATCTCTTTAGACGTGGGTGTCAAAATCAACTCCTCTCACGTAGATGCGGTGAAACGCATTCTTGTATCATTTTTACTAAATGGCGCCGCCAATGTGATCTGCCACGATAAACGAGCATCGGGCAGGTTGAAATCAATGACCATTCGGTTTCCAGGACTCATGGGATAGGCTCTTCCGGGGCTGAGCAGGGCGCTACAGACGACCATCAGCGCAGGGAACGCCACCGCTAGGCGAGAGGTAATCAGTTGTCGAGCAGGGTGCGAAGCATCTGGGCCGAGCGATCGGAAAGCACGTTTTTCCACGAACCGTTTTCCTCCGCCAGCATCGCCTTGGTGTTCTTAAACGGCGAGTCTATAACGCCGAACACGTTCTTGAAACTCTCCATCTCTGATGCCGAGAAGGCGGCGGCGGAATCGAAGTCCCGTTCCGCATTATTGCTTTGGCCGAGCTCCGAATAGGCCAGTCCGCGGATCAGGCGGGCGATGACCCGGTCGCTGTTGCGGCTGAGCGATTGGGTGAGATCGAGGATGGCCGCTTGATATTGGCCCAGCGCCGCCCTGGCGACGCCTCTGAAGAAGTAGGCCCGCTCGTTGTCCCCGTCCGCCTCCAGCACGCTGGAGAAATCACGCTCCGCCTCCTCAAACCTGCGCAGCGCCATGAGGGCGGCGCCACGGCTCAAACAGGTATCAACGATATCACTGCCCTGCTCTTCCGCCCGGTTGAAGGATTCGATGCTCTTGTCGAGCTGGCCGGAGGCGAACAGGAGCTTTGCTTCTCGCAACTGTTGCTGGTGGTTCACTGTAGATCTCCAGAATTCTTGATTTCGCGGTAGCTGGTCCGAAATAACAATAGGTACTTCTGAGCATTTTGCCCAGTCCGCTTCAGACCGATGCAATGATCGTTCACCTGGCAAAGAGACGTAAAATGTGATGGCAATCGGTTGCTGAACTAGCTAATTCTAAGAACCACTA
>JARFQM010000372.1 GCA_029287755.1 Desulfofustis sp.
GGGGTAATTGACGGCCAGGAGAACCCGTTTACCCAGATCTACAGCCAGAACTTCCATGAAGTCCAGAAGTACCTGTCCCTGAGCGGCCATGTCTACACCCCCGCCTATCTGCTGACCGGCAAGAAAACCTGGGACAGCCTGCCTGCGGATGTCCAGAAAATCCTGCAGGACGAGGCGGTCGGTATGCAGGAATGGGTATACGAAACTGCCGCCCAGATGGAGACCGATCTTCTCGAGAAGATGAAGGGCTCCGTCGAGATCAACGAGGTTGACAAACAGGCCTTTGTGGATGCGAGCGGCCCGATCTACGATGAATTCGGCAGTAAGGTTGCAGGTGCCAAGGAAATGATCGACGAGATCCAGGCCCTGGCCAAATAGTCACCATCATCTGCTAATGCCCCGGGACGATCGTTCCGGGGCGCTTCCCTTTTTTCACAGCATGGCTGGAGGGTAGAGGTGTGCTTGCACAATTCCAGGAAATATTCAAGAAAGTGATGGAGTACATTGTGATCATCCTGATGATCACTTTGTCCCTGCTGGTGATAGTCGCGGTGGTCTACCGCAAGATGGGCGACTCGCTGAGCTGGTATGACGAGGTCGCTTCGGTCATGCTGGCCTGGTTGACCTATTACGCCTCCGCCCTGGCCGCTCTGACCAGGGGACATATCGGTTTCAACGGGCTGTTGAACAGTTTGAAACCTGTCTGGCGGGGTCCGGTTTTGATCATCGGTGAGTTCATTGTCATCACCTTTTTCATCCTGCTCGCCTGGGTCGGCTTGCAGGTACTCGTCATCCTGGAAGGTGATTCACTGACCAGCCTCACCTGGGTTCCAACCAGATTAACCCAGTCGGTCATCCCCATCGGTGCCGCACTCTTTGTGATCGGTCAGCTCCTCAGTTTTCCAGACATGTGGCGCCAGGCTATGTCGGGCAAGGGGATTGCCGGCCACGACGACGTGGAAATACCCGATGACGATCCTGGAAACTCGCTAGAGGAGGCCCGGCCGTGACCATATTCTGGATGTTCGTAGGCCTGTTTGCGCTGATCATGATAAACGTGCCCATTGCCATCGCGCTGGGCATCGTTGCCGTGGTCACCATGGTGATCATGCAGGGGCTGGGCAGCCTTCCCAATGTGGCACTGGTGATGTTCGACGGCGCCACCAAGTTCCCGCTGCTGGCCATCCCGCTGTTTATCTTCGCCGGCGCGATCATGAATACGGGTGGGATTTCCAAGCGGCTCATCGCCTTTGCCTCTGCCCTGGTCGGGTTCGTCAAGGGAGGTCTGGCCATGGCCTCGACCGCAACCTCCATGTTTTTCGCCGAGATGTCCGGTTCCGCAGTGGCTGACGTGGCGGCGCTTGGTTCGATCCTGATTCCGGCCATGAAACGAAAAGGGTACCCCGGTCCGTTTGCGGCCGCAGTCATGTCGTCGGCTGCCACCATTGCGGTGATCATTCCCCCATCAATTCCGATGATCCTTTATGCGGTCATGGCCGGCAGTTCGGTGGTCAAGATATTCGTCGCGGGGATTATCCCCGGAATCATGTGCGGTCTGGCCATGATGGGGTTGTCCTATGCCTTCGCGGTAAAAAGGAACTACCCGGTGGAAGAGGTCTTTCAGCTGAAAAAAGTCTGGGCAACCTTTAAGGAAGCCTCCTGGGCCTTCATTGTCCCGCTGATCATTCTTGGCGGAATTTTCGGCGGGTTTGTGACTGCTACTGAAGGCGCCGGGCTGGCCGTTCTGGCCTCTCTTTTTGTGGGCGGCGTGATCTACCGTGAAATCAACTGGCAGCATCTAAAGGAAGCCACTATCGAAGGGGGAATCTCCACTGGAGTGGTGATGCTTCTCGTGGCTGCCTCGGCGCTGATGGGAACGATTCTGACTGAACTTCAGATCCCGCAGCAGCTGGCTGAAAAAATACTCGGAATCACGGCCAACAAATATGCCGTTCTCGGCATGCTGAATCTTTTCTTTCTCGTGGTCGGCTGTTTCCTGCATTCGGCAGCCGCCATAATTCTGGTCGTGCCAATCGTGATGCCCCTGGTGCATGCGGTTGGCATCGACCCGGTTCACTTTGGTCTGGTGGTAACGCTTAATTTGGGCATCGGTCAGCAGACCCCGCCTGTCGCCTCCGTCCTGATCACCGCCTGCTCGGTGGCAAAGGCCGATATATGGGAGGTGAGCAAGGTTAATGTCTATTATGTCGGCTGTATCTTCATCATCTTGATGATATGCACCTACATACCTGCAATACCCATGTTTCTGGTACACTTTTTCTACGGTTAATGGGAGGGTTCAGTGATTGCCAACAGCGCCTGTCTGACCGGTATTCAAGAAATTGAAGTACGTGAGAGGGAGTTGCACCCGAAAGATGACGAGCTCGTGATTAAAACCCACGCAGCGGGCATCTGCGGAACGGATAAGAACTTGTACACCGGGGTGATACCGCCTGCAGGCGGATTGCACAGCGAGATCAGAAAGGCCTTCGGGTATCCGTATTTTTTCGGACATGAAGGCGGTGGTACGGTTGTCGATGCGGGCAGGGAGGTCAGAAGATTCAAGACGGGCGACAAAGTAATGGCCTTCGGCTGGGTGGAGACCTACTCAGACTATTTCGTGGCCGAAGAAGATGATCTCGAACCGGTTCCCGAGGGTCTCGATATGGATCTGGCGTGCCTGGGGGAGCCCATCGGCTGTGCTGTATTCTCCGGTCTGTGCTCAAAAGTGCAGCTTGGCGATACGGTTGCCGTTGTCGGCATGGGGTTTGCCGGCCAGGTGATAGCCCAGGTCGTGAAGAAGAAAGGGGCCTTTCAAGTTATCGGCATCGATGTGGTGGATGAGAAACTCGAGCTGGCCAGAACCCTGGGACTTGACCACGCAATCAACAGCTCTACAACCGATCCGCTCTCCGCCATCCTTGATTTGACCGGGGGGCAGGGGGCCGATGTGATGGTGGAGGTGGCGGGAACTGCCGAAGCTGTGCAGTTGTGCAATGATGCAGTCAAGCACAATGGGGTGCTCGTCTTTTACAGTTGGATAACCAGAGATATCACCCTGAATATCTCACGCTGGCATGACAACTCGTTGGAAATTGTCAATACCGGTCTGGTGCACCATGGAATTATGCAGCGCCATATCTGGGTTCCGCAAGCCCTGAGGCCGGTGTTGCAGGGGCAAATAAGGGTTTCCCCGCTGATCACTCACACCTTTGCCTTGAGTGAAATGGCTGAGGCTATGCAGACCGCCCATGAAGATCCCGCGGCGGTCAAGGTCCTGGTGCGTCCATGATGCAGAAAAGTTGTCAGCGATTAGCCCATACAGGTGTTGTCGTGACCACCGGCTGGTGTGGTCGGCAAAGCGAATCGAGATGAGCAGTTTTTTCTACAGACAATTAGCAAAAGCCTCACAAAACGGATCTGTCGGACCCGGCACGATCATCACGGTGAAGGTCGACCTGGCTCTGGCCCATGACGGCAGCGGGCCGGAGATCCTGAGATTATTCAAGAGGGATGGGCTTCACGTCGCTCAGAAAAGCAGGGTGCTCATCACGCTGGATCACTGTTTTCCAGCACCGACCATTGCTGATCGTCAATTTCATAAGGAAATTCAGAGCTTTGCCAGGGAAAACAAGATTAACCTCTATAAAAATGGCGAGGGCGTTCTGCACCAGGTTGTGGCCGAGGACGAGTCTTTATGGCCCGGCATGATCATTGTTGGAGCGGACGGTCATGTGGCAACCGCGGGGGCGTTCGGAGCCATTGCCTTTACGGTGCAGCCGGAGGCATTCGTCAAAGCCGCGTGTAAGGGAGTTTACCAGGTTTCGGTGCCGGAGCAGATCGTCATCGGTCTGGAGGGAGTTCTCCGGCCCCATGTCATGGCCAGAGATGTCGCTCTCTCTCTGATAGATGAATTCGGCGACCTGATTGCCGGGAAGGCTGTTGTGTTGACCGGTGAGGCGATCGACAAAATGAATATCAGCGAGAAAATGACCCTCTGCAACCTGCTGCCCGAGAGTAAGGCGAGAACCGCTCTGGTCTTGCCCCAGGGAGAGCGGGAGAGGGTCGATAAAACGGTTGATGCCAAAAGTGTCGAACCGATGCTGGCACTACCATCCATACCGCAAAAAATCATTCGCGCCAGTGACTGCCGCAATCAGAAAATCAGCGTAGCAATAGCCGGCGGCTGCTCTTCGGGAAGACTGGATGACATGAAGATGATAGCGGATATTTTGTCTAAAAATGAAGTGCATCAGGATGTGACTTTTATTATAACTCCTGGGTCCCGCAGTATCATGGGGTCAATGGACAGAATGGACCTGTCGTCAATTCTGAGAAACAGCGGGGCAGTGATCATGCCCCCGGGCTGCGGCCCCTGTCCTGGGAGGCATCTGGGGGTACTCAGTGAAGATGATGTGGCGATTACCACAACTACCCGCAACAGTCCCGGCAGAATAGGTTCTTCAGAAGCAAAAATCTATCTGGCATCTCCGCTGACGGTAGCCTTATCGGCAGTGCATGGCCAGATTACCGAACCGACCGAGTTGAGCTGAGGACCCGCCGCGAGATCAAGTTTCAGATACCGAGAATTCAAACGTAAAAGGAGTAAGACATGAGTGCACCGAGCGGACGCCATTTTCTGCAAATCCCTGGACCGAGCAACGTACCGGACAGAATTCTGCATGCCATCGGTCGGCCGACCATCGATCATCGCGGACCTGAATTCCAGAAACTCTCGGAGGAGGTGCTCATCGGTTCCAGGCGG
>JARFQM010000381.1 GCA_029287755.1 Desulfofustis sp.
CATAAAAAGACGCCATATCGAAAGGATTTTCGTGGCCGAATCAAAGACAGGCCCGGAAGGAACAAAGTGATACGCTTCTGACGCATCTTCTGAACAAAGGATGAGAAAATGAACACAAGACTCGTGTGTGCCTCGCACAGCCCGCTAATGTATTGTTACAAGAAAGAGCCGGAACAGTGGGAAGCACTGCAGGCGGCCTTTCAGGAGCAGGCCCGGGCGGTGGCTGAATTCGACCCGGAACTGGTAATCGCCTTTGGCTCCGATCACTTCAACGGTTTCTTTCTCAAACTGATGCCCGCCTTCTGTGTCGGCCTCCAGGCCGAAGCGGTCGAGGACATCGGCGGCTTTCCCGGAACGTTGTCGGTCCCTGCCGATCTTGCCGAACAGCTTGCCGCCAGTTTACGCACCAGCATGGACCCTGCCGTTTCCCGCCAGATGACCGTGGACCACGCCTTTTCCCAAACTATCCAGCTGATGCTCGGAGGGCTGGACAAGCGGCCGCTGATCCCGATATTCATCAACTGCATCAACAAGCCCTTTGTCCCTTTCCACCGTTCACGCCTGCTTGGCGAAGGGGTTGCTGAATACGTGCAAAGGCTTGACAAGCGGGTTCTCTTTCTCGCCTCCGGAGGTCTGTCGCACCATCCGACCAGATACTACCCGGCCTGGGGCAAAGGTGAAAAAGCGGTGGCAGCCTGGCAGCTGAGCGGCGGCGGCCACCCCGATTCACTGACCCGGGAACAGTGGCTGAAAAGGCTCTACGACATGCACCACGAAGGGGCGGAAATGATAGCCCAGGGGACACGCACCGCCAAGGACATGTTTCTCAACCCCGAAGCTGACCAGCGCTTCCTGGACGTGCTGACCGGGGGAAACTTCGAGGAATTCGATCACTGGAACCAGGACGACATGGTCGGAGAGGCCGGCATCGGCTCAATGGAGCAGCACACCTGGATTGCTGCTGCGGCAGCTCACCGGGCCTGCGGTGGGCAGAACCCGCAGGTAACGCATTACGGCGTGGCCCTTGAAATCGGCATAGCTGCCGGGGTTGCGGGTGCGGGATAACGCTGCGGCGCTGAATGAATCCTAAGTGGTTGCAGCCGCAGTGAATGGTTGCCCTGGCGGCCGGATATGACCGCATGCCTGCAGGCAGAGCACGGGCACAGTCCCCGCCTGATAGAGAACGAGATCTTTTCAGGTGACATCGCCGGGCACCCTCTCCCCGGGCCTGGTTTTGGCTGGCCGGCCTTCATGATAGATGAGCAGAAGATTGGAACCGATGATGATGAGCGAGCCCAGAATTGTATAGCGATCAGGAATCTCACCGAACAAGTAGAACCCGAAAATAGCGGCAAATACCAGCCTGACGTAATTGGCTGGGGAAACCACGGTCGCCTCTCCCCGGCGAAACCCCTGAATCAGGCACCACTGGCCGATGACCCCGACCAGCGACATGAGGACAAGCAGTCCCACCTCACTGATGGTGGGTGCCACCCAGACCATTGAGGCCGGCAGCGAGGTCGCAAGCGTAATGGCAATGGCTGGATAGAGCATCATGACTAAATTTGAATCGGCTGCCGTCAGTTTTCGTATCAAGGTCATCATCACGGCACCGAGGCAGGCTCCTAGCAGTGCCACTCCGGCAGAAGCCTCAAAGATGCCAGAACCGGGGCGGACCACAATCAGAATACCCAGGAAACCTGCCAGCAAGGCCAACACTCGAGGAGTGTTCAACCGTTCCCCGAGGATCAGCACGGCAAGCACCGCCAGAAACAGGTTGCGAGAAAATCCGATGGCCGTGACATCGGCCAGCGGCAGCTGGGTAAAGGCATAATAATTACAATTTATCAGGGCCACCGCCAGCAGAGATCTTACGCCCTGCAGCCAGGGCCTGTTCGGTTTCAGCGAATCGAACCCCGTCCTCCAGAAAATGAAAAAGAGCACCACGAGCTGAACCAGGGAGCGGAAAAGTACAATCTCAACACTGGGAAAGCGTGCACCGAGCAGCTTTACCAGAGCCACCATCAGTGAAAAAAAGAGCCCTGCGGTGAGCATCCAGAAGATGCCGTACACATTGGGACTAAGGCCGATATCCAAGGAGGGTTTATTCATGGCCGGGCCGGCCTAAATGATAGGTCCAGCCATCGACTTCCGAGTAGGAAATGGAGTCCAGCTGAGAAAATCCTGAAAGGCCGTCAGACTCGACAATCAGGGAGGCGTGGTCGGCTATTTCCAGCGCTCTGGGCTTGATTTCGATATGGGCGGCCTTGACGAGAACCAACAGCCCGGGCCTGACATATTTCCACAGGCTGCTGGACTCGCAGATGACCGGGGCGGCCAGAGGTATCATACGCTGAAACTCCTGAAACCCGGCTCGAATCTGTTCGTTCTCCCCTTGCAGGTAGAACACTTTCCTGGCGCCGGCCCGCAACATTCGGGAGGTGTCCTTTTCCTGGTCGTAGCTGGTCTCTTCGTAAAGGGTGGTGGAGAACTTCTGGGTCGAATGATCGCCATGGAAAAGGGCCTCGTCCGGATGCATGGCCGAAACTTTCAAGCCGTAGATCTCGTGCCGGATGGAGCATTGTTCGATGAGACGGCAGACAAATTCGGTTTTTCCAACATTTCTGCCGCCCCCGGCGACGATGAGCAGATCTTTCAGTTTTTCCATAACGCTGTCGACTGGATTCCCTCGGCCTGCGATGAAATTGTCCTTAAAGGAGCCAACTTGATTCAAGTCTGGATAGACAAGCAGAAATTCCTTTCAAAATCAAGGCGCAGGCAGAAAATTTGCCGCTCTCGTCAAAAAACTGCATAACGCAGCAGATTTTCATGGGCCACGAAGAAATTCAGCGAAAATACAATTTTTCAGGATTTCCTTTAGTATTATACTGATTATTATTCTCCACCAACTATTCTAATAAGGATGGGAGTAACGGCTTTTACCCATCACCACACCAGGTCAGGCATCGTCATTTGGTTAGTCAGCAACAGACGCAGAACTCAACAGAAACGGAAATCTGAAAACCATGATATCAGTAATTGAAGCCCAACGGATTCTGCATGATAATCTGCCCTCGCCCGAGCGGATCACGGTCCCCATAGAGGAGGCCTTCGGTCTTTATCTGTTCGAGGACATCAAAGCACCCGATTCTTCGCCTCGCTACACCAACTCGGCCATGGACGGCTATGCGGTAAGATGGGTCGACTGTGCCAAGGCCGGCACCGACGCTCCGGTCCAACTGAAGATCATAGGCGAAAGCCAGGCCGGCATCCCGTTTAACGGGGAGGTTCCCCCCAACGGCGCGGTGAGAATCAGCACCGGGGCCATGGTGCCCGCTGGGGCGGACACGATTATCCGGGTGGAGGATACTGAAGAAGTGGGAGAGCATGTGAAGATTTTCACTGTAAATAAGCAGGGCCAGGACGTCAGACATAAAGGGGAGGAGTTCGCCGCAGGGCAATTGCTTTTCTTCAAGGGCGACTGTCTCGGGTCTCGGGAGTTGGCCCTCATGGCGGCCGTCGGTCTGCACAATGTCCCTGTCTTTGCGAAGCCGGAGGTCACCCTGCTGGTGACCGGAACGGAGCTGGTCTGCCATGATGAGGCAACCATCAAACCGCACCAGATAAGGGATTCCAATACAATCATGCTGGCCTCCGCAATTCGAGAAAGCGGGGGGGTGTTGACCTCCACCCGCCATGTACAGGACAGTCTTGAACACACGGTGGAAGCACTCGAGGGCGGGGTCTCTTCAGGAGCCAAGCTCATTGTCTGCAGCGGGGGCGTGTCGGTAGGACGGCATGATCACGTAAGAGAAGCAGCTCTAAAGGCCGGCTTTGAGGAACTGTTCTGGCAGATTCGCCAGAAGCCGGGGAAACCGCTTTATGTCGGGCGCAAGGAGGAGACGCTTATCTTTGGACTGCCGGGCAACCCGGTGTCCGCCTACATGTGCTTCCGGAACTTCGTCAGGCCGGTCCTGGCGGAACTGCAGGGCACCACCTGTCTTGATAACACCCTGACGGCAATTGTTTCGGAACAATTGAGCAACAGAGGAAAGCGCACCCTGTTTGTCAGGGTCAAGATTGAAAACCGGCCGAATCAGCTGGCCCTCGTCAAAGAGGTAGGCCATCAGGGATCTCACATGCTCAGCTCCATCGCCCATGCGGACGGGTATGTGGTGCTGCAGCCGGGTGAAGTGCTGCAGCCGGGAAGCCTGAAAGAGGTCTCTCTGTTTTGATGCTGTCCACCCCGCTCCCGCCCTGACATTCGGTTATGTACCCTCAGACAGGGGATCGAGACTCAGTAGTTGAAACGCAAGGATGTGTCGAAAAATCGGCAGTCTCTGGATTTTTTCGCTGGACTTAAAGATATCCAGGAGGAATAAGGTGGATATTTTTATATATATAGGTGTTGCGTCTGCAGTGTGAGTAAAAT
>JARFQM010000464.1 GCA_029287755.1 Desulfofustis sp.
CAGAGTGTGGGCGAAAAGATCGTTTTGCAAATGGCTCAGGTGGATGGCGACTATCCATAACTATAATTACGGGACTTTTGTTGTCACACTGCCAAGCCAAGAAAGGCTGAACCGCTTTCGGCCGCGCCTGAACCCCATTAGTGCCTCAAGCCTTTGATCCTCTATCCCGTGCTGAAAATTCTGCAGCCTTTCTAAAAGATTGTGCGCCCACGGGTTGATTACCCCCCTCCAATGTTGGACAATTAAGTTAAGGAGTCAAGAGCGGTGAGCCAACCTTGCACGTCTCAGGAAATGGAGCTGCAGGAGATGATAACCCGCGAGGTATGACTGGAAATCATTGATGAATTAGAGGAGGAATCGATATGGCAACGATAACGATTTCACGACTTCTGGGGAGCGAGGGGGCGGCAATCGCTGAAAAGGTCGCCCAGAAACTGTCCTTTACCCTGGTGACAAAACAAACACTCGAAAAGATTCTGGAACAATACGGCCTCATTCATCTTGACAGTTTTTACAAGGCACCGCCGCGGCTCTGGTCGCGGCTTGACTACGATACCAGACATCTTGTTTCCTTGCTGAACAAGGTGATGCTGTGCATCGCCAAACACGGAGAAACAGTGATACTCGGACGCGGCGGCTATGCTTCCCTGCGCAATCTGGCGGGTGCGGTCCATGTGCGGGTTCAGGCGCCTCTTCAGGTGCGGGTCAGACGGATCGTCGAACGGGAAGGTTCCGATGACCTTCGCCTCATGGAGAAATTGGTGAAAGATAACGACAAAGCCAGATCCATGTTCGTGAACGGATTTTACGATGCCGATTTCTATGCTGCCGGACAATTTCACCTGGTAATCGACACCAGCCTGATTCCGGTAGATACGGCGGCTGACTGGATCGCTGCAGCTTCCCGGTTGGCGCAATCCTCACCACCCCCAGGGACCTATCTTGCCAAGGATATTGAAGATGACCCTGTCCTGCAGGAGATGATCGACAAGGTGTTGGCCTCGAGTTAGCGGCCCTCGACCCGGCTGAACAAAGTGTTGTCAGGCGCTGCTCAGCGGTTCTCGGGCTTGAGCGGAAAGAAGTGATTGCTGTCTGCCGACCGCTCACCGGCCGGCAGAGGCTGGAAACCGGCTGTTGGCGTTCCTGCCCGCCTCAAAAATGTTGACTGCTCTTCATTTGATCGTACCTTTAAAGCTAAACTTTTTCACAGGAGAAAAATATGGTCTACCGCGCGAATTCCGACAGATATAAACAAATGACCTACAGCTATTGCGGGCACAGCGGTCTGCAGCTGCCGAAACTGTCCTTCGGTTTGTGGCACAACTTCGGCCACGACTTCAACGAGGGGGTGTCCCGGGAACTGTGCCGCCGGGCCTTTGACCTCGGGATCACCCATTTCGATCTGGCTAACAACTACGGACCGCCGCCGGGTGCTGCAGAAACTCTGTTCGGACGGATTCTGCGGACCGACTTGGCCCCTTACCGGGACGAATTGATCATTTCAACCAAGGCAGGCTATCTCATGTGGCCAGGCCCCTACGGTGACTGGGGAAGCCGGAAATACCTCGTGGCCAGCCTGGACCAGAGCCTGAAAAGAATGGGGCTGGACTATGTCGATATCTTTTACTCCCACCGCTTCGATCCCAACACCCCCCTGGAGGAGACCATGGGGGCGCTTGATCACCTTGTCCGCCAGGGCAAGGCGCTCTATGTGGGGCTCTCTTCATACAACTCGAAACGGACCAGGGAGGCAGTTATGATCCTCAACGATCTCGGCACGCCCTGCCTGATCCATCAACCCAGCTACTCGATGCTCAACAGGTGGATCGAGGACGATAACCTGCTCGATACCCTGGAAGAGCTCGGCCTCGGCGCCATCACCTTTTCCCCCCTGGCCCAGGGGCTGTTGACCGATAAATATCTGCAGGGGATTCCCCAGGGCAGCAGGGCAACCCAGGGCAAAACCATAAGGGAAGGCCACCTCTCCGAGGGCAACCTCGGAAGAATTAAAGCTCTGCAGCAGATTGCCGAGAACCGGGTGCAGAGTCTGGCGCAAATGGCAATCGCCTGGGTTCTCCGGGATCCCAGAGTAACCACGGCGCTGATAGGCGCCAGCAGTGTCGCTCAGTTGGAAGACAGCTATGGCGCGCTCGACAATCTTGTCTTCAGCGACGAAGAACTGAGAGAAATAGATGCACATGCACAGGAGGGCGGCGTCAACCTCTGGGCAGCCTCCTCCTCGAGTTAAATATTCTGTTTTCGCCGGGCGCTGCAGGGGCACCAGTCAGCCGAGGACCCCATGGCACGGCTGCAGAAATTTCGTTCGGCAGCTGAGCGGACCTTTCCCCCATTCTTTTTTCACCGACTGGCATATATCCATTTTGTCCTTATCATCTATACTACGTTGTAGCAATACATAACGGAGGAATGGAGCACATGAAAGAGAGAGTTTTTCTGCTGCTGCCGCTGCTGGCGCTGGGATTTTTACTGCTGTTCGAGAGCGGGCCGCTGGCTGCAGAAGAGATGTTTGAAGAAGTTTCCACCGAGGACATGCTCTACGTCAGAGGCTTAGTCAGCAAAGTTGATATAGCCCAGATGCAGATATCGGTCCGCCCGGCAAAGGGAAAACGAATCAGTATTACCATTGATCCGGATACCCAGCTGGACGGGGTATCCCAGATCGACGAATTTGAAAAAGAGCAGCAGGTGAAAGTGTGGTATTCGATTGACAACGATATCAACAGAGCCATAAAGATCAAAAAGATGATGGAGCTCGGCTGCTGAGCTATTGGTGTGCTTATGAAAAGCCTATTTGCCTTTCTACTGGTCATGATCTTCACGCTTGGAAGCCTGTCGACAGCGGCGGCCTCACAGGCGGGGTTTGACAACAGCCGTTCCCTCGATGGAGTAAAGAAAGCCTCCGTCTATTTTGATGTAAGCCTCAAGGACGACGAGCTGCTGGTCTTCAGGATGGATTTGCTGGACAGGACGATCAAGATGCTGGAGGAGTCCGGCCTGGAGGTGAGCGCCGTAATCGGCATCCGCGGCCACGCCAGTCGATTCATCACCAAAGACGATAACTATGTGCTGGATGAGCAGATCGACAACAAGAAAAAGATCCAGGAGTGGGTCAAACGTCTCTCGGAGCAGGGGGTGGTGATCGAGCAATGCGCCATTGCCGCTGATATGCTTGAAATATCCACCGACGATTTTCTTCCCCAGGTCACCATTGTCGGCAACGGCTACGTCTCGCTGGTGGGCTATCAGGCCCAGGGCTATTCAGTGGTCCCCATGGATTGAATCCCTCCGTCAGCACTCGCCAATTTCCACAACCTTGTCTGGGCGTCTGGGTCGAAAGACAATTTTCGCAGCCCCTCTGCCGTGCCGCCGGCCTGCCCGGGGAGATAACCACATCTGCAGCAGCTCCTAGTGCCGTGAATGTATCCCGAACATATTCCCCTCGGTGTCCACGGCGATGGCGATATAGCCGTAAATGCCGATTGCCGTCTTCTTCTGCACCAGGCTTCCCCCGTTGTCGCCCACCCGGGCTGCCTCGATCGCGCAATCCTTGCTGCTGAAATAAACCAGCACGCCCATGCCGTCGGAACTGAGACCTTCTTTTTTAACCAGGGCTCCGGCCGCGCCGGGTCCGTCCTCGAACATCGGGAAACAGTACATCTCGATATCCGGGAACGGCGCCTGTAGTTCCTCGAGCTTGACCTCGAAGACCGTTTCGTAAAATTTCCTGGCCCGCCCCCATATCCTTTACATAGATTTCAAACCAGCCCACCGCATTTCTGTTCATATCAATCGCCTCCTCACTTCGGGGAGATATCCCGATACTGATTAATCACGGCTACCGGCCCACCAGCGCGGCGCTCAGTCTGGCACATGCATTAAAAAAACATACCCCTGCTGCCCGTCTAACATAAAACTAAACAAAATTTATAAAATAATGCAGAGTAGTTTTTATAGTTATAATATATAAAAAGTAAAAATAATTAATCAGTTGATATAAAATAACTTCACGCAAGC
>JARFQM010000002.1 GCA_029287755.1 Desulfofustis sp.
GGTATACATTCACTAAAATGAGCCTTGTTCTTTGATCAAACTATCGTATAGTCTAGGCAGTAAATTAACCCCCTAAACTCAGGAGACAAGAGATGATAAATAAGGCGATAATCATAGGCAACCTCGGTGCCGACCCGGAGATTCGATATACCCAGAGCGGCAGCCAGGTTGCCACCTTCAACGTGGCTACAACCGAGAGATGGCGGGATCAGAGCGGCACCATGCAGGAGTCGACCGAGTGGCACCGCATCGTTGCCTGGCAGCGACTTGCTGAAATTTGCGGTGAATATTTGCACAAAGGTTCTCGCGTCTATATTGAAGGGAGAATCCAGACTCGCAAGTGGCAGGACCAGAGCGGCAACGATAGGTATACCACCGAAATAGTTGCCCGGGAAATGAAGATGCTCGATCGTCGGGAGGGAGGTTCAGGCGGGACATCTACAAAGGATCCTGGGACTTCCGAACCGCCTGCCTATGGGAGTTCCATGGGAGAAGACGTACCCTTCTAACAGTTGGAAATCAGTTTCGAGGGCTCACTGTCCAGAGCAGACACATTAAATTCCTAACTTTTCAGTGGTGCCTTGATCCACCGGTCTCCCAGGTACGGGTTAGCCTTTTATTTTTCTTCCTCTTGAGTACTGCTGTTCAATGGCGGCACTGGTGCTTGACTGTGTGACCATCAATCCCTATTATGCTGCCATAAAAGAAAAGTTGACGGCTGGTTGACCGTCGCTAAAACAGCGGATGATTCACGGCAGAATGGATTATTACAAAATCCTGGGGGTCTCCAAAGGCGCCACTTCCGATGAGATTAAGAAGGCCTATCGGAAACTGGCCCTTAAGTACCATCCGGACAAGAACAACGGCAGCAAGGATTACGAGGCCAAGTTCAAGGAAATAAGTGAGGCCTACGCCGTCCTTTCCGACCCGGAAAAGCGCAACCAGTACGATACCTACGGTTCGTCCGGCTTTCACCAGCGTTACTCCCGTGAAGATATTTTCCGCGGCTTCGATATAAACGACATTTTGAGGCAGTTCGGTTTCGGTACTTCAGGCTTTTCGTCAGCCAATTTCAGATCCAACAACGGCGGCGGTTCCTCGCAGCATAACTTCAATTCGTTCTTTACCCAGAATTCAGCGGCGGCGGGAGCCTGCGGGGGAGGCTGCAGCCAGCCGGTTAAAGGACAGGATCTGACCTATCAATTGAGTGTGTCGTTAGAAGACGTGCTCAGTGGAGCTGAGCGACAATTAACCCTGCGGAAAAACGGCAAGACGGAAAACGTCTCGGTCAAGATTCCCAAGGGCATAGAAGAGGGGAAACGTCTGCGGCTCAAGGGTAAGGGCGGCGAGGCGCCGATGGGCGGCATACCCGGAGACCTCTACCTCAAGGTGCAGCTTGAGCCGCATGAACTCTTTGAACGCCGGGGGGAAGATCTCATTCTCACCAAGCAGATATCCTTCAGCGAGGTCTGCCTGGGTGCCAAAATTGAGGTGCAATCGCTGGATGGTAAAAAATTCGTCGTCAACGTGCCATCGGGCACCAATGGAGACTCAAGGCTGCGCATCAAGGGCCAGGGACTGCCGAGCGGCCCTATTGGTGATCGAGGAGATCTCTATGTAAGGATCGGTGTCAAGGTTCCTAAAAACCTGACAGACGAACAGAAGGACCTGATCGAGTCGCTAAAAAGAGCTGGTTTATAGCTTATTCATGCAGCAGGAAACAATGAGGGAGTGTCTGGAAAGGCACTCCCTTTTTTTTTCAACATCTGGTGTACACCGCAGAGATGCTGAGATACCCCCCAATCATATAGAGAAGGAGTGGATATGTTCAAGAGAACTCTGGCTTCGCTGATCGTGGCCCTGGTATTTCTTTTTGGAAATTCAGCAGTCCAGGCAGAGCATGGCCTGGCGATTGACGGGAATCTCAAGTATCCGGTAAATTTTAACAGATTCGACTACGTGTCGGCGCAGGCCGAAAAGGGAGGCGAGCTTGTTCTTCATGCCCTCGGCAGCTTTGACAAGATGAATCCCTTCACCCTCAAAGGCAGCGCTCCGGAAGGTCTGCAGCAGCTGGTGTTCGAGACCCTCACTGACTCGTCGCTGGATGAACCTTTCGCTCAGTATGGGCTGCTGGCAAAGGACATAATTGTTGCCAAGGACGGCTTGTCGGTGACCTTTGTATTAGATGAGAAAGCTCGGTTTTCCGACGGCTCTGAAGTCACCTCTGAGGATGTCAAATTCAGTGTCGAGATGATGAAAAGTGATAAGGTGCATCCTCTTTATCCTTATTATTACGCTGATATCAGCGATGTCGAAATCCAGGACAACCACACGGTAACGCTGAACTTCAAAAAGAAGAACCGGGAACTGCCGCTTATCGCCGGACAGATTCCGGTTATGTCGAAAAAGTTCTACGAGCAGAACGGATTCGACAACCGGGAAATGCTCCCCCCTCTGGGCTCAGGACCTTATAGAGTTAAATCGTTCAAGCAGGGTCGCTATATCACCTATCAGCGCAATCCTGATTATTGGGCGCGCGAGCATCCGGTGCGCAGGCACATGTTTAATTTCGACACCGTCACCTACAAGTATTACAAGGATCGCTCTGTGGCGGTGGAGGCTTTCAAGGCGGGTGAATTCGATTTGATGCTGGTCAATATAGCCAAGCAGTGGGCCAGGGATCTTTCCGGTCCCAAAGTCGATTCAGGCGCAATCATCAAACGAAAATTTCCCCATAGAAACAACGCGGGGATGCAGGGGTTCGTGATGAACACCAGACGGGATGTGTTCAAGGAAAAAGCGGTACGTAAAGCGATCGGCCTGGCTTTTGATTTCGAGTGGACCAACCAGACGCTGTTTTATGATCAATACGAGAGATCTACTTCCTACTTTTCCAATTCCTATCTGGCAGCGACAGGACTGCCCTCCGCCCCTGAACTGGAGCTGTTGCGGCCACTTAAGGGCCTGGTACCCGAAGAGGTGTTTTCTGCCGAGCTGCAGCCCCCGACAACCGATCTCCCCGGAGGAATCCGCACCAATCTCAGGCAGGCAATGAAACTGCTGACGGAGGCTGGCTGGAAACTCGAAGATGGAGTCCTCCGTAAAGAGGGAGTCAAATTGAGCTTTGAGATCATCCTGGTCTCACCAACCTTTGAGCGGGTGATGGCAGCGTTCACGGACAACCTGAAAAAAATCGGCATCGAAGCCTCCTACCGGACCATCGACCCCGCCCTCTACACTGACAAACTCAATAATTTCGATTTTGACATGTGTGTGTTCGTGTTCGGTCAATCGCAGTCACCCGGCAACGAACAGATAAATTTCTGGCATTCAAAGGCGGCGGACCGCAAAGGCTCCAGAAACCTGCCGGGCATCCAGGACGAGGCAGTTGACAACCTGATCGATAAAATCATCTATGCCGAGGACAGGGAAGCTCTTACCGCGGCGGCCAAGGCACTTGACCGGGTGCTCTGGTACGGCTATTACGTGGTACCCAATTGGTATCTCAGTGGTCATCGTCTTGCCTATCACAACAAGTTCAATATTCCAGCGACTCTGCCAACCTATTA
>JARFQM010000047.1 GCA_029287755.1 Desulfofustis sp.
ATTGAATGCTCCGCAACACTTGGCTCAAAAATTGTTGGTGGACCTCTCACGGGAAACCCGCTGGTTTTTGCAGGGAGAGCGCCACAGCCCGTCGAAGAAAGTGAGCGGCTCGCCCGCAAGGACCGTTGTCTGAGTGGATTAGCCAAGGCAGCCGCTTACGCTGCTCAGCATGAGATTCTCCTCGCTCTGGAACCTCTGAACCGTTTTGAAAGTGATGTTCTGTGCACGACCCAGCAAGGAATTGAAATTCTTGATGGTGTTGATCACCCTAACCTGAAAATCATGCTTGATACGTTCCATATGGCAATGGAAGAAGCTTCAATTCCCGAGGCGATTCGTCTTGCAGGCAATCGGATCGGACATTTTCAGGCGAACGAAAACCATAGAGGATTTCTAGGCACTGGGTCATTAGACTGGACGGGAGTCTGCCGCGCTTTAAAGGAAGTTGAATATAAGGGACCAATCTCATTAGAGCCTTTCCGACGCAACGATGATCGTTTTGGAGTCCCTTTAGCCCAGTGGCGGCAACCTCATGAAGACGAAGATGATCGTCTCTCCGCCTCCGTTGCTTTTTTAAAATCACTTTTAACATTGGTGGAGTTCCGGAGATGACACTCAAAATAGGTTGGATTGGTTGCGGAACCCACGCGACGCAAATGCTGTTATCGCAATTTCTTCGCTATGACGTTCAAATTACGGGGCTTTGTGATATTGACGCCAAACGGTTGGCGAGTGCTGGGCGCCAGTTCGGGGTAACTCGTCTCTACTCAGATGCAATGGAGCTCATCAAAGCAGGTAATATAGATGCTATAGGGATGGCGGTTGGCCCGGATCAGCATCTAGAATTTGGAAAAGCTGCTCTTGAACAGGGGCTCCCCGTGTTTATGGAGAAACCCCCGTCAGGTACAGCAGAAGGAGCAAAGGAGTTACGCGCGGTTTCCGAAAAATCTGGGAAACCTCTTTTGCTGGGATTTATGAAACGATATTCGGTTGGCAATAAAATTTCGCATAACATTGTCAAATCTGGTGATTTCGGCCCCGTACTCGGCCTTACCGGCTATTACATGACGGCACCCGGGTATTTCGCTGGTGATGTCGACTACACTGGCTTTTTCTTGCATCATTGTGTGCACTACATGGATCTTGTTTCATATCTCGTGTCTCCTGTTGGCAAAATTACAGGGCGTAAAGTGGAAAAAACACCTGGCCGTGTTCTTTTCCATGTAAATATCGACTTTGAATGCGGTGCCATTGGCACCATCGCGATGGGTACGATCCAGTCACGAGGGACCCCTGTAGAACGCATCGAGATCATGGGTGATCATCAGAGGATTGAAATCGATGATGTGGTCGAAGTCCGCTGGCATCGTGATCCGCAGTTTAAAAATGACGATCCAGCCGCACGATTATCAGACGGTGAGGATACGTTGATATGGAAACCCAATTTCACCGCAGCTGCTAATGAGGACTTTAAGGGATATCATGGGCTTATTGGCGATGTGGTTACCGCACTTCATGGCAATCTTTCAGCGGCACCGACGATCAATGATGGTGTTGCTGCAATGGAGAGATTAGAAACGCTTCGAAATGAACTGGAGCTGTGAAAGGCCGTGTCAGAAAAAATATTACAACAGTCTCGTAGAACACTCTCATAAGGCAGTGTATCTAAAGATCCGCCCCTTGGATTTTATACCTCACCGAATTGGCCCGGCAATGTTGAGCATGCTCTCGCTTTGTTACACTCAGAATCGAGAAAATCGAGTCTTGTGACGAGCACGTTGTCGAGGCTGCTCAGCTCTTCCTCACTATCAAGAGTGCGCATTTTGGCAATAACATTGCATCCCTTTTCTTGAAAAAATTTAGCAATTGTTTTACCAATCCCACTGCCTGCACATTTTGAATAATAACCCTGGTGGTTTAATGCTGAAGAGAACCCTGCCGGTTACACTTACCCGGCAGGGTCGAGGGGGAGGAGGGAGAAAAGATTAGGTTTAGTACCACTGGCCTCTGGGGCCGGGGCCGGGCTGCATGTTGTTCATATAGCCGCCGCCTTTACCCATCATGCCGCGCCCCATACCCGGGCCGCCCGGGCCACCGAAACGACCGCCGCGGCCGTTCATCGGTCCGAGGTAGGCGGTGACTCCTGCCTCTTCAGCCTTCTGGTGCATGGTGGTGCGCAGATCGAAAATTTCACCGGCCAGTTTCCCGGCAGCCGCCGGATCAGGGTTTTCGCTTCTGACCAGCGCCATCCGCTCGGCCTGCTTTACCGCGATTTCCTTACGGATGTCCTGGGTGTCGGTGAAGAACTTATCCAGTTTTTCCTGCACGGCGGGATCTACCTGATTGTACTGCATCTGCATCCGCGGTCCCGGACCCGGCATGTTGTTGTTCCAGTAACCACCGCCCCGCTGTCCCCAGCCGGCGAAAGTTGCAGTTGCGGTGCCTAACGCCACCGCGGCGATCAGTGCTGTTGTCACTATTTTCTTTTTCATTGTTCGACTCCTTTTTTTTGAGTTTACTGATGGCTCAATGCCTTTGCCTTGAATCTAGCAATGGCCGTGCCGGAAAGTATCAATACCCTTTAACATATCGAGATAAATATAAAAAAAGACATTTTCCAGGGCTGAGACAGGAGTCTGGTTCGGGTTTTCAGCATAGTTTTTACCCGTCAGGCGGCCGGATTGGATAAAATTTACCCACCTTGGAGCCTGTCGGCCGCAGCCGTCCTTTCCTCCTGCCGGGCGAATATTCTGGTCAATGAAGGTAAGTTTTTGTTCTCCTTCGGATAAGGCACTATTTTGTTATGTAACTGTTTTTATGGCATGATTATTGGATCAAAACCTGGCGAAACCAACGCCCTGTCACCCCTAACCAAGGATTTGTCATGAACATGCGAAAAATTACCTCTATGACCATGGTCTGGTCGCTCATCGTCCTCACATTCAATTCTGTCGTCCTCTATGTGGTTCCCGAAGGAAGGATCGCCAACTGGGCGGACTGGCGTTTCTGGGGATTGGACAAGCACGACTGGTCGGCGCAGCACACCACGGTCGGTTTTCTCTTCATCTTCGCTGGGCTGCTGCACATTTATTACAACTGGAAACCGATTGTCAACTATATGAAAAACAAGGCCAAAAAGCTCAGGTTCGTGACCGGAGCCTCCGGCATAGGCCTGGCGCTGACCGTCATTTTCGTCGTCGGCACCCTTCTTGAAGTGCCGCCGATGAGCACCATCGTCGAGTTCTCCGAACGGATCAAGGAAAGTGCCGCCCAGACATACGGGGACCCGCCCTACGGGCAGGCCCAGTCGTCCTCGCTCAAGGGCTTTACCTCCCGCCTCGGCCTCGATCTGACCAAGAGCAAGGAACTGCTTGCGGCTGCCGGCATAGAGGCGGTCGACGACAAGGAGATGATCGCTGACATTGCCAAGCGCAGTTCCAGGACACCCCAGCAGATCTACGATATAATCAGGGGGGGGGGCCGGGAAACGGGCGACGCACCTCAGGCTGACCACAGCGTCGAAAGCCCGGCCGAAGAGGGTGCACCGCCTAAATCGGGGATGGGCAAGAAGACCATCGGCCAACTCTGTGAGGAGATCGGTGAGGATTGTGATATGATAATAGAAGGACTGAAAAAGCGGGGCATGACCATCGACCCTGAACAGAAACTCAAAGACCTGGCGACTGAGAATGATATGGGACCAATGCAGGTATACGAGGCGATGGTTGAAGTCGCCAATGAGAACAAAACGAAGTAAGCACCAGAAAAGAATCATGGCGCACGTTTTGGGGAAATGACTCGCAAGATCAACCTGATAAACAACATCGCCACCCAGGCGGCGCTGATCATCATCGGCATGTCAGTGCTTTCTCTCCTGCTGAGCATCTATCTCTACCGGGAAAGCATGAGGGAAATCGTTCTCAACGAGGTGGAAAACAAGGCGACGATTTTTCTTTCGGCCATGGAGAACTCGGTGCGGCAGCTGATGATGGAGAGAAATACCCAGAGTCTGCTCGAGATGCTCAGGGAGCGGGCCGAATTCCTCCAAGACAACCTGAATTTCGCGGTAGTCGGTGTGGTGGTGCGCGACGCGGACGGCAAGATTATAGAACATATCATAAAAAACCCGGACGGTACGGTAACCGAACCTCTCGCCTCTGGAGATCACGGTAATCCTGAGAAAAACACCGATTTTCAGACGGTCCGGGAAACCGGGCAGCCACTGGTGAAGCGCAAGGTCAAAACCCTGAGGATGTTAGACAGTCAGCCGGAGATCAGGGTTATCGAAGTCCTCTACCCGATCAAGAAACGCAAGAAGGGAGAGGTGCTGGCCATTATTAAACTGGTAATCAGCATGGAACTCACCTTCGATCTGATCCGCGAGCAGTATCAGGACTTCACCAAGCAGGTGGTGCTCGGATTCGCCCTTGTCGCCTGTTTTCTGGTCCTGGGAATCTGGTTCTTTCTTCGCTTCCGCCTGATATCGCCGGTGCTGGCAGTAAATGAGGGAGCCCGAAAAGTCGCGGCGGGTGACCTGACTACCCGCCTTGATCCCAGAGGAACGAACGAGATCAGCACCCTGATGCAGTCGTTCAACAAAATGGTGGATGGGCTCAAACAGCGGGATCAGATGCGCCGGTCGCTGGAAGTGGCCAAGGAAGTTCAGCAGAATCTGCTGCCGAAAAAAAATCCCCAGGTCGAGGGACTGGATATTGCCGGCCGGTCAATCTATTGTGACGAAACCGGCGGCGATTATTACGACTTCATTGAGCTCGATTTCAGCGACGACAGCAGATTGGCCGTCGTCATCGGCGACGTTTCAGGACACGGGATCTCTTCTGCCCTGCTGATGGCCTCCACCCGCGCCTTTCTGCATCAGCGGGCGGCCTTGCCGGGAACCGCCGCCGCCATCGTTTCCGATGTGAACGCCCAGTTCAGCAGGGATGTGGCCGAATCGGGCAGCTTCATGTCGATGTTTTACTTGACCATCGACACCGCCGAGAAGTGTCTCCGCTGGGTCCGGGCCGGACACGATCCTGCAGTGCTGTATGACCCAGAACTTGATGCGCTTTACGAGTTGAAGGGGCCGGGCATAGCCCTGGGCGTCGACGAAGATTTTCAGTTCGAGGAAAACAGCAGATGGGGCCTTCGTACGGGACAAATCATTCTACTGGGCACGGATGGCATCTGGGAGGCCCGCAATCCCTCGAGTGAAATGTTCGGCAAAGAGTCGATGTATGCATTGCTCAGGGAGCACAAAGACAAAACCGCTGGCCCGATTGTGGAAGAAATTCTCCGGGCCCTGAACGATTTTCAACAGGGAGCGGCCGTCGAAGACGATGTCACGCTGATCGTCGTCAAACTCATACAGGGGTCCTGATCAGCCTCTTTTCCAAGACTGATTCAATAAGTATCTGATTATTTTCTAATTTGACAACCATTTTATCTGGTTGCTATAGTTTACTCTACGTATGACCGCTTTGGGCGGATTCCTTGTGGGGGACTGGTGAATTTTTACCATGAGATTACCGTTTCGACAGTCGACTGAGATTGCCATCATATTTATAACCGCCTTCATCGTGGTGGCCTTTATTTATGCGTTTCTTGCCGCTTTTACTTCACTTTTCTACAGGAAGATGCCGGAGGCGGAGTGCAGTTATGTGGAAAAACTCATCCGCTCGGGAAAGGCGACCTTTGGTCAGCGGGTCACCCTTTTCTGGCACAGCGTGTTCGGCAGTCTTGTCGTCTCTCAGTGCTACCTTGCTGCAGCGGTTTTGACCGGGATCTACTGGTTTGTCTGGATGTAGAATTCAAGCGATTCCTTTTTGTTCGGCCAGAGCAATATGATGCTCAAAGGCTATGGGTTCATAATTACCGCGGCTTCCTGCTGGGCCTTCATCGGCATATTCTCCTCCTTCGCCTTTGCTCAGGGGCTCGAACCGCTGGAGGTGGCGTTCTGGCGGGCCCTCTTCGCCTGGTGCTGTTTTGGCACACAGGCGCTGGTTCTCGGTCAGACGCGGCTGGACAGACGGGATATCCCTCTGCTGGGATTCTTCGGCGTCTTCGGCATTTTTCTGTTTTACGTATCCTATCAATATGCGGTTAAAACCGGCGGTGCTGCACTGGCTGCAGTCCTGCTCTATACCGCACCGGCGTGGGTGGTGGTCTGCTCGTTTTTCCTCTTCCGGGAGCGGCTGAGCGGATACAAGGTCCTGGCTGTCATCCTGGTAATTGCAGGGGTGTACATGATCTCCAGGGCAGGCGGGGGAAAAGCGGGCGGGATTTCTTCTGCCGGGCTGCTGGCGCTTCTGTCCGGTCTCACCGCGGGATTTTGCTACTCGCTCTATTACACCGTCGGCAAATATTTTTCCGGACGCTATTCCTCCGCCACCCTGTTTCTCTACGTGCTTCCGGTTGGAATCGCGTGCATGCTGCCACTTGTCGATTTTACCGCGAAGAGCCCGAGTGCCTGGTCCTTACTGATAGCACTTGCGGTCATCTCCACCTATCTGGCCAACTACTGCTACTATCAGGGGGTGAAATATCTGGAGGCCGGTCGGGCCTCGATAGCCGCCACCCTGGAGCCGGTGGTGGCCACCGCGGCGGCCTATGTGATCCTGGGTGAGTCGCTGAGCCTGCTCGGCTACTGCGGGGCTGCGGTGATTATCAGCGCGGTGCTGATCACCATCCTGGCGAAATAAGCAGCAGCGCTGCCTTGGTTGATGGTATGCACGTGGGTCGCCGTGTTTAGCCGTCCTCCAGCAGCAGGTAAAGCAGGGCCATGCGGATGTAGAGTCCGTTCTGGGCCTGCTCGAAGTAGCGGGCCTGGGGAGTGCTGTCCACTTCTGCGGGTATTTCATCAACCCGGGGCAAGGGATGCATGACGATCGATTTCGGCTTCATCTGCTCCACCAACTCCTTGCTCAGTATATATTTGCTGACCGCGGACTGGTAATCTTCAGCCGAATGGAACCTCTCTTTCTGGACCCGAGTCATGTAGATACAGTCCACCTCTCTGACAACCGCTGCCAGATCTTCCTCTTCGCGCCAGGGTACCTGGTATTTATCCAGGTATTTTTTAATGTCCTGCTCCATTTTGCATACCGGTGGGGCAACGAAGATAAGCTCCATGTCATCGTATTTGGTCAACAGGTAACTGAGCGACCGCGCCGTCCTGCCGTAGCGCAGGTCACCCACCAGGGCAATTTTGAGGCCGTTCATCTCCGGAAAGCTGTCGGCGATGGTGTAGACGTCCAGCAGGGCCTGGGTCGGATGCTGTCCGGCTCCGTCGCCGGCGTTGATTACCGGGATATGTGAGATTTCAGCGGCTCGGGCGGCGCTGCCCGCCTCGTTGTGACGCATGACGATGACATCGGCATAACCGTTCATTATCCTGGTGGAATCGGCCAGGCTCTCTCCTTTTGAGGCGCTGGAGAACTCACGCGCATTTTCGGTGGTGATCACCGCCCCGCCTAACCTCCTCATGGCGCTCTCAAAGGAGAAGCGGGTACGGGTGGAGGGTTCATAGAAGAGCGACGCCATGACCTTGCCGTCTAAAAACTTGGCCAGTTTTCTGCCTCCCTGCAGGTCCGCTTTCATCATATCGGCGGTCTTGAAGACCAGTTCGAGCAGATTCCTGTCGAACTGTTGCGATTCGACCACATGCTGCAGATTGAATTGTGACATTGGCTCTCTCCTTTTGTGTGAGCGGTTGCCTGATCCTCAGGACTTATGCAAGAGCTTGAGCAGGATACCATTCTGGGCATGCATCCGGTTCTCTGCCTGGTCAAACACGATGGACGCGTGCGACTCAACCACTGAGTCGGTGGTCTCGATTCCGCGTTCAACCGGCAGACAGTGCATGAACAAACTGTCTTTACCGGTCGCCACCATGAGCTGATCGTCGACCTGGAAACCCCGGAAGTCGATCTTGCGCTGTTAAGCCTCTTCTTTCTGGCCAATCGATGCCCAGACGTCGGTGAAGACGATATCAGCGCCCTTGTCCGCGGTCACGGGATC
>JARFQM010000161.1 GCA_029287755.1 Desulfofustis sp.
AGAGACAGGAAGAGTACCTGGAATTTCTGGAACAGGCCAAGTTGCGCGATCACAGGAAAGTGGGCAGGGAACTGGAGCTGTTTACCTTCTCACAAAGGGTTGGACCCGGACTTCCTCTGTGGCTGCCCAAAGGAGCACAGTTAAGGGAACGCCTGGAGAACTTCCTGAAAAAGGTCCAGCGTGATACCGGCTACGAACCGGTGATCACCCCGCATATAGGTCAGAAGGATCTGTGGGTGACTTCGGGACACTATGCCAAGTATGGCAAGGACAGTTTCCAGCCCATACAAACCCCCCAGGAGGGTGAGGAGTTCCTGCTTAAACCCATGAACTGCCCGGCACATTGTGAGATCTATAAATCCAAACCGCGTTCATATAAAGATCTTCCCGTGCGGCTGGCCGAATTCGGAACAGTTTACCGCTACGAGCAGAGCGGGGAACTGCACGGACTGACCAGGGTCAGAGGCTTCACCCAGGATGATGCCCATATCTTCTGCCGGGAAGATCAACTCGATGAAGAGATATTCAACATTCTCGATCTCAATCTCCTGATTCTCAAGCGATTCGGGTTCGAGGACTACGATGTCTACCTGAGTACCAGACCGGAGAAATCGGTGGGCTCGGATGAGGTCTGGGATAAATCGACGGCGGCTCTAAAAAAAGCCTTGGAGAAGAAAGGACTCGGGTTTGAGATCGATCCCGGCGAGGGCGTATTCTACGGCCCCAAGATCGATATCAAGATCAAGGATCAGCTCGGACGCTCATGGCAGTGTTCAACCATTCAGGTTGACTTCAACCTGCCCGATCGGTTCGACATGACCTATACGGGGTCAGACAACCGCGATCATCGGCCGATCATGATTCATCGTGCGCTGATGGGCTCGCTGGAACGGTTTGTCGGCGTTCTGATCGAACACTACGACGGTGCCTTTCCAATCTGGTTCGCCCCGGTGCAGGCTCGGATCATGAATATCACCGACGATCAGTCGGCCTATTGCGAGAGAGTTTACGATCAGTTGAGAAAAGCCGGGTTAAGAATCGAAAAAGATTTGCGCAACGAAAAATTGAATTATAAAATCCGAGAAGCGCAAATGGTAAAAATCCCCTACATGCTGATAGTCGGCGAGAAGGAAAAGTCCGACACCACCGTCACGGTGCGCTTGAGAGACGGCAAGAACCTGCCGCCCATGAGCATCGATGAATTCGCAGCAAAGATCGAAGAGGAAAGTCGCCAGGGAAGAGGTATTTGAATTACCGACTGGGAGGAGCCGATGGTCACGCCGGATGAGGCCGGCGTAAAAACGGTCGGCACAGATGTCCGTAAATTAGAGGAGGCCCGATATTAAAAGAAGAGGAAAACCCACCCCGGGACAGCGAGAGGAGAAAGTAGTCATTAATGATGCCATCCGGCATGATCAGGTCCGACTGATTGGTGCGGATGGAGCGCAACTTGGAATCATGAGTGCTGATGAAGCCCGGGAGCGGGCCTACGACGATGGTCTGGATCTGGTCGAGGTTTCGGCGACAGCCAAACCGCCGGTATGCCGGATCATGAATTACGACAAGTACCGCTACGAACAGAAGAAAAAGCTTCAGGAAGCCAAGAAGAAACAGACAACGATCGAGACCAAGGAGGTCAAGTTCCGTCCCAAGACCGAAGAACATGACCTGAATTTCAAGATCAAACATATTCGGAAATTTCTTGGCCAGAAAAATAAAGTGAAGATTACCATGCGTTTCCGGGGACGTGAAATTGTCTATTCCCAGACAATCGGCCTGGAAGCGATGAACAGGATTGCCGAAACCCTCGAAGAGGATGCGACGATTCTGCAGCCGCCGACCATGGAAGGACGTCAGATGGTCATGTTCGTCGGCCCCAAAATACAAAAACAATAGGTGTTTCCCACCGGAGACACGCACGGACCGCCCCCCACCCCACGGTCCGGCAGCGAGTCACGGTTTTATTTTGCTAGTAAAGGAGTAGGTATCATGCCCAAGATGAAGACAAACAGAGGCGCGGCCAAACGTTTTAAAACGTCCGGTACCGGTAAAATTAAACGCAACAAGGCCTACAGCAGCCATATTCTGACCAAGAAATCGACCAAAAGAAAGCGCAATCTCAGGCAGTCGGGCCTGGTGGACAGTGCCAACGCCAAGGCGATCAAGAAGATTCTGCCTTACATGTAGTATCGTCCTTCAGTGTGAGAAGATCTGAGATTCCGATTATGCAGTGTTAAAAGGAGTTAGCAATGCCACGAGTAACAAGGGGCTTTAAAGCCCGCAGAAGAAGAAACCGGGTTCTGAAACTGGCCAAAGGCTACCGCGGCGGCCGTCACAAGCTATACCGCACCGCCACCGAAGCAGTCGATCGAGCGCTGGTCTATGCCTATCGGGACAGACGCACCAAGAAAAGAGATTTCAGACGGCTGTGGATTACCCGCATCAGCGCTGCTGCCAAAATAAACGGCACCAGTTACAGTAAACTCATGGGTGGTCTGAACAAGGCCGGTGTTGAGCTTGATCGCAAGGTTCTGGCCAACATGGCAATCCTCGATCCCAACGCTTTTTCAGAAGTGGTCAAAATCGCAGCCGAAGCACACGCGTAGCCACGACCCTTCTGTTCTGCTTTCGATGCCGGTTGCGATTTGCACTAATCGTAACCGGCATATTGTTTTATTGACCTCTACCTTCATGACATCATGGAACAAGAGCTAGAAAAACTACGCAGCGAGGCCGCCGCCGAGCTCGTGCAGATCCAGAGTTCCGGGGAGCTCGAAGATTTCCGGATCAAATACCTGGGGCGCAACGGCCAGCTCAGTGGGCTGATGAAACTGCTCGGCAAGGCCGCCAAAGAAGACCGGCCGCGGCTGGGCAAACTGGCCAATTCGGTGCGCGGCGACCTGGAAAAATTTTTCACCGAGAAAAGCGCGGCCCTGGCCCGGCAGCGCGATGATGCCGAAAAACCTGACCTCAGTCTGCCCGGCCGGCGCAGAGTGAAGGGCAGTCTGCATCCGGTCAGCCAATGCATGGAAGAGATCTGTGAAATATTCGCCTCCATGGGATTTTCCATAGCCGAAGGCCCGGACATCGAACTCGATCACTATAACTTCGAGGCCCTCAACATCCCTGAGCACCACCCCGCCCGCGACATGCACGATACCTTCTACATCGGCGACTCGGTCCTGCTCAGGACCCACACCTCGCCGATGCAGGCCAGGATAATGGAAAAGCAGAAGCCGCCGATCCGGGTCATCGCGCCGGGCAAGGTGTACCGCTGCGACTCCGATATCACCCACACGCCGATGTTCCAACAGGTTGAGGGGTTTCTGGTCGACCGCAATATCTCTTTCGCCGATCTCAAAGGTGTGCTCACCGTCTCCCTGCAGAAAATTTTCGAAAAAGACCTGGCAATCCGCTTTCGACCCAGCTTTTTCCCGTTCACCGAGCCGAGTGCCGAGGTTGACATCGCCTGCGTCATCTGCGGCGGCGATGGCTGCCTGGTCTGTAAAAAAACGGTCTGGATCGAGATCCTCGGCGCCGGCCTGATCGATCCAGTGGTGTTCAAAATGGTGGACTACGATCCGGAGGCATTCAGCGGTTTCGCATTTGGCCTCGGTGTCGAACGCATCGCCATGCTCAAGTACGGCATTGACGACATCAGGCTCTACTACGAAAACGATCTTCGTTTTCTCTCTCAGTTCTAAACCTCTAAAGAGTTTATTATGAAGTTTACACGTGGCTGGTTACAGAATTACGTCGATCTCGGTGAGTTGACCACGGAACAGCTTGCTGATGATTTGACCATGGTCGGTCTCGAAGTTGACAGCGTCACCGATCTGTACGAGAAACTCAGCGAACTCAAGACCGGCAGGGTGCTTACCGTCGAACCGCACCCCAATGCCGACACGCTGACCCTCTGCCAGGTTTCACTCGGCCGGCAGACCCTGCAGATCGTCTGCGGTGCTCCCAATGTGCGGGAAGGACTCGGCGTGGTTGTTGCCCTGCCGGGCACCACCCTGCCAGGTGATTTCAAAATTAAAAAATCCAAGGTCAGGGGCATCGAATCGCAGGGAATGCTCTGTTCGGAAAGAGAGCTGGGGCTCAGTGAGGATCACCGGGGCATCATGGAACTGCCCGCAGAGATCGAACCGGGTTTGCCGTTTATTGAGGCAACAGGTCTGAGGGACACTCAGATCGAAGTCGACCTGACCCCAAACCGCCCCGATTGCGCCTCGGTGATCGGAGTGGCCAGGGAAACGGCGGGCATCCTCCGCAAAAAGATTACGGTGCCCTATAAAAATACTCAACTGGCCTCAACCAGCAGTTCTTTTACGGTAGAGGTTGAAAACCCGGAACTATGTCCCCGTTACGCGGCTCGTCTGATCAAAGACATCAGCATTGGAACAAGCCCGTGGTGGCTGAGAAAACGGCTTCTGTCGGTTGGCCTGAGACCGATCAACAACGTGGTCGATATCACCAACTTCGTGATGCTCGAATACGGACAGCCGCTGCATGCCTTCGATTTTGACACCCTGACGGACAGGAAGATCGTGGTGCGGACGCCGCGCCCCGCTGAAAAGACCTTCACCACCCTCGACAACGTGGAGCGCAGTCTGGACGAGGATATGCTCCTGATTTGCGACGGCAAAGAGCCGGTGGCAATCGGTGGGGTTATGGGCGGACTGTATAGCGAGGTGACTGAGAAAACCGTCAACGTGCTTCTCGAAAGCGCCTGCTTCAACGATGTGTCGATCAGGAAGACGGCCAGAAAACTGAACCTCTCCACCGATGCGTCCTACCGCTTTGAACGAGGCGTCGACCCTGGGGGGACCATCGATGCGATGGAACGGGCCGTGGCCCTGATGGGTGAGATTGCCGGCGGCACCGCCGAAGAGGGGGGCATCGACGTCAGGGTTGCCCGGGAGCCTGTCGTTCTGCCCCTGCGGTCCTCAAAATCAGCGGCCCTGCTGGGGGTAGACCTGAGTGCGGATAAACTTGCCGAACTGCTCAATTCCATCGAAATTCCCAGCTCAAAGGAAGATGACAACACCCTCAGGGTTCAGATACCCAGCTTCCGGGTCGACCTTGAGAGGGAAGCTGATCTCATCGAGGAGATTGCCAGACTATACGGTTACAACAACATACCGATCACCCTGCCGGGCGTCGACTTGAGCTTCCCGGAGCAGGACGAGGAGCGACTGAAAAGAAACCAGGCGAGCAGAGTCATGACCGAGGCCGGGTTCAGCGAGGCCATCAATTACAGCTTCGTGTCGAGCGCTTACGATGACGCCCTGCTCCTCGATGGCTCCGATCCCCGGCGCAGCCATGTGCCTCTTCTCAATCCACTGACCGAGGAGCAGGATGTGATGCGCACCAGCCTGCTCCCCGGTCTGCTCGAAAATGTCAGGAGGAATCTGAACCATCAACAAACTTCCTGTTATCTCTTTGAAATCGGCAAGGTTTTTCTGCCTGCCGGCGACCTGCCGCTGCCCGAGGAACCGCTGCGTATCGCCGGTGTAATGACGGGAAACCGCAACGGACCGCATCCGCCGCTTTATTTCAAAGCCGAGGAGACCGATATCAGTGATGCCAGGGGCGCGGTCGAAACCCTGCTTTCTGAAATGCGGTTGAACGGCCATGATGCTAACCAGCAAATTCAGTTCAGTTCCGGTGCTGAAGTCACAACCGAGCCTTTCTGCGAAGAGGGCTTCGGTATCAACCTGGTGACAGGAAACGGTGTGATCGGCACGCTTGGCAAACTGAAAAACGAGATCCTGCTTAACCTGGGCATCAAGCGCGACGTCTACTATTTCGATCTTGATTTTTCCACGCTTGCCTCCATTGCACCCGTGGCCAAGACCTTCTCTGCATTGCCTGTCTACCCGTCGGTGAAACGCGACATTGCCCTGGTGGTGCCAACCTCGATCCCCGCCGGCGACCTGGTTCAAACTGTTTTGGGCAGCGGCGAAAAACTTGTTGAACATTGCGGGCTGTTTGACGTATATCAAGGTGACAAAATCGAGGCTGGAAGGAAAAGTGTGGCGTTGAGCATCACCTATCGTTCGGCCACCAGAACCCTTACCGAGAAGAACGTCGAAAAGGCCCACGCCAAAGTGGTGAAACGTCTCACCGATACCTACGGCGGGTCTCTTCGTGAGGAATAGCGCATGAAAAAGAATAATGTAACCCGCAAGGAGCTGGCCGAGGCTGTATCAGAAAAGCTCGGCTACCCACTGAGCACCTGCTCCGACATCGTCGACAGTTTTTTTGACTCGCTGAAATCGTCAATGCTTGACGGAACCTCGGTTAAGCTAGTACACTTCGGAACATTCTCCATCCGTGACAAAAATCCGAGAAAAGGGCGGAACCCCAGGACTGGAGAAACCATCACCATTCAACAACGGCAGATCGTCAGTTTCAGACCGAGTAAAAAATTGCGGGCAAAAATCAACGGTTCGTAAAGACCACCGGTCGTCTGCCGGAGCGAGATACCCGTCGAGATGCCCAGCCAGCTTCCGGACAAACTCTACTTCAAGATCGGCGAAGTCAGTAAACTGGCGGACGTCGCACCCCACGTTCTAAGATACTGGGAAAGTGAGTTCGCCACGATCAAGCCAAAGCGGGCCGGCTCCAAGCAGCGCCTATATCGGCGCAAGGATGTAGAACTGATCCTGACGATCAAAAACCTGTTGCATCAGCAGGGCTACACCATTGCCGGGGCTAAAAAACTGATAAGTGAAGCAGATGATCTGGGAGCGATAAAGAGAGAAGAAGACAAATCAAAGATACACTCGCACCGGCTTGGCGCCATCAAAGAAGAACTGCTGGAAATCAGGAATCTGCTCGGCCGGGATAAATAGCATCGAGGCACGATACAAGTTTCCCTGGTGATTGACACCGCCCATCGTGCGTGGTAGAAAGACCTTCTACGAAATATCGGGATGTAGCGCAGTCTGGTAGCGCACCTGAATGGGGTTCAGGGGGCCGGAGGTTCAAATCCTCTCATCCCGACCAG
>JARFQM010000166.1 GCA_029287755.1 Desulfofustis sp.
AGCCCGGTGGCGGCGATGGGATTGCCGACGCCCAATGCCCCTCCCGAAGGACACATCGGGTGGCTGACTTCGAGGCTCAGGTTGCCCGATTCGAACAGATTCCTTACTGTCCGTCCGGTATTGTCGAGAAGCAGCGCGTTGAGGTGGTGCAAGGCTTTATAATCGAAAGGATCATAAGGCTCGAAAAAATCAATATCGGTCGCCGGGTCGACGATGCCCGCCATCTTGTAAGCATCCCTTGCGGCCATGGCGACATAGTCCGGGTAACAGAGGTCCCGGGTGCACCAATAGGCGGTTTCGAGACGAAAACCGACGCCCTCGACAAAGACCGGAGCTTTCTTCAGCGTGCGGGCCAGGCGCTCGTTGACCATGATGATGGCAACGGCGGCGTCCGATGTCGGGCTTATATCCAGGCGCTTGACAGGCCAGGAAAGCAACGGTGAATTGAGCACATCATCGGCGCTCAGATCCATGGCGACTTGAGAGGCGGGGTGATGCAGCGCGTTGCGCTTGATCATCGCCGAAACCTCAGCCAGGTCTCGCTCGCTGTACCCATACACGTGCATGAACCGAGCCATCTCCAGGGCGAAGATATGGATCAGGGTCAACTCGAGCGGCTGTTCGGTAACGCGGTCGAAGATGGTCAGAAAGGCCCCGGCAGGATGCGGGGTGCAGGGAGACATCTTTTCTTCGGCAACGACCAGGCAGCTGTTGTACTTGCCTGAGGCCACGTGCATCCAGCCGTGAATCGGGCTCATTACCCCGGTGGCGCCGCCGATGAAGTGGCGCATATAGGGCTTGTTGGAACCACCGGCCCCGGCGATCAGGTGCTCGCCCTTCATGTGGATACCGTCAAAAGCGTCAGGGGCAGTGCCAAGGGTTACGGCATCTATGTCGTCGATATCGAGGCCCGCGTCTTCCAGGGCCATGCGGACTGCCTGGGCAGCCAATTCACCCGGCGCCTCTTGGGCCCGGCGCATGAATTTGGTCATACCCACACCAATAACTGCTACGCGATTACTCATAGCGCCCTCCTCTCCTTGTCTAATATGGCCACGACGCAGGAATCGGTGGGGATCCCTCGCCAGGCCTGCACCATTAAGCGCTCGGCGTTTATCTGGCATCTGCCGGCTTCACCTCGCAGCTGCGTGAATGCCTCGTAGAGGCGGGCACCGCCTGTAGCTTCAAACATGTCGCCGCCCCCCAGGGCACCGCCATCCGGGTTGACCACAGGATTGCGGTTGCCGTTGACGCCGATGGCCTCCATATGCATCAGCTGTCGATGGGCATAGGTGTCGGAGACAAAGAAGGCATCGATTTCTTCCGCCGGGTTGTTGATGCCCGACTCTTTGCAGGCTCGCTCGGCGGCTATGGCCGTGCCGATCGAAAAGCTGTGATCGCGGCGTTCGAGGATGGAAGTACCCGACCCCCAGCCGATGCCCGAGATAAAGGCAGGCTTTTTCGAGTACCTGTCTGCGGCCTCGTCGGTACCCAGCACTGCGATGACCGCACCATCGGCATAGCGGGCGCACATCAACTCGGTCAGAGGCAGGGACACCGGACGAGAGTCAAGAACGTCATCAACGGAGAAATTGTCGCCGTAGGGAGCGTTCGTGTTGGCGAGCGCGGCTCCACGATTTTTCACCACGACTTCGGCCACCTCTTCGATCGCGTATCCCGTTTCACTCAGAAAAGAATTGAGTTCCAGCCCCGCCAGCCACTGAGGCGACAGGCCGAAACGGTTGAAGACCGGGTCGAAGGCAAAGCGAACCATCTCATCCTTGGTTAACACGTTCGAGGCCTTACTGTAGGACTCGACGACCAGGATATCGAACCGTCCGGTCTCGATCTGCATGGCTGCCGAGGCAACCGCATGCATGAAATCACCCGGGATGGTGTACACCGGTTTGCGCACCATGCCAAGCTGATCGGGAACATACTCGTCAGCTATCGAATAGCCGGAGGGAAAGTCTTCTTCTGCAGATACGGCCCCGTCTATCTGATCTATCGTGACGCCCGCATCCCGGTAAGCCATTTTGGCAGCTTTGGCAATCATCTCTCGATACGACAAACCCGTCGACGTAGGAGTGAAGCCGCAGATGCCCATTCCTAACAATGCAACGCCCATAGCACCTTCCTTTCGTCCGGTGTTCCCCAATTCATCATACCCGGGAAATTCCCCCTCCGAGTACAGCGCCCCGGAAAAGCCGCTCGTGGATTAATTGGTACAGAGTCACTCCGTGGACAAGATACAGCGTCATAAATATTCTATATAAGTAAACATTAATCTATGCAAATAATTAGTTCATGTCAATTCCAATTTTATGCTTCCCACTGAGCCTTTTGCAAAACTAAGATTTTCGTTCAAAATCAAACCATGCGAGAAATTTTACCACAGGCATATGATCGCTATTCCGAGGATAAAATTTCGAGCATAACGCAGAGTGTGGGCGAAAAGATCGTTTTACAAATGGCTCACAAGTCAGGATTACAGAGAGGGCACTCGTTTTTCCCTGTCAATATTCAAAATTACATTCATCAGGGTTTTACTTTTTTCTTTGCCCAGTTGAGGAGCAGATAATTCCCTAAATTTAGTTTCTGATTGCGCATTGGTTAAGGGGTTGCAGGCACTGCCCGAGGCATCCTTAACCTCATGAGCAAACACTTGCCCGTCAGATAATTTTACCTCGATGGAGCAGCCCCAGTGATCCGGGTATCTGTTGGTGAATTTTTCCGCTTCCTCCACCTTTATCCGGGCTGCAATTTTCACCAAATTGTCATCATTTATTCTCTTCTCAGAAAACTGTTTGAGCTCGACTTTTCCTCTCACAAGAGCCGAAGCCACCACGTAGGGAGTGCTGAATTTAGCCTCAGTAGAGGTGTGGGGATAATTGGGGGTTCCACATTGTTTTACCCCTATATCGTATGTGCTGACCAGGATGGACTCAACATCTTCTGCCGAGACATCATGCTTGCTGCGCAGATGCAGGATCGCGTCTATCGCACAATGAGTGCTTCTGCAGCAGGGATAGGGTTTCTTGTCCATCTCGAGCAGTTCATACCTGGTACCCAGATCCCTGCATATCTCTGTGATATCGAAAGAGTCGGAGGTGGCCCGGTAGAGGCCGCCGTCTTTGGCGTCCAGAATATGCTCGGGTCCGGTCATACCGCTCTTGGCCATCAAGGCTGCGACAAAGCCGTTAACTGCTGCTCTGGCGGGGTGCAGTTTTTTACAGCTTGCCCCATCTTCCAAGAAGGCCCACAACCCTGAGGACTGAGTGCCGGCCATTCCCAGGGCACTGGTTGTCTGCTCTTCATTCAGTTTCATAAGCTTGGCACAAGAGGCGGCTGCGCCAAAGGTCCCCGCTGTACCGGTAACATGCCAGCCCTTTTGCCTATGGCTTGCCACTCCGAATCCTTTTCCTATTCTGGCCATGACTTCGTAACCGGCTATGACCCCTTCAAGCAACTCCTTTCCTGCAGCCCCAGTGGATTCTGCCAGCGTCCAGGCTGCCGGAAGAACGACCGCGCCAATATGCGTTTTAGACCCGGTATGTACATCATCCAGTTCCAGCGCGTGTCCCATAATCCCGTTTACAAGTATTGCCTGAAACACTGAAGATTTCCGGTTGTGTCCCCAGATGGAGGCGAAGTTGCCCGCATCGTCTCCTGAAAAGCTTTGCACCTGCCGGACTATGTCCGGAATTTCCTCATACTCGGCAGCCCCTATTGCCGCACCAATCGAATCGAGTACACAGTATTTGGCCGCAGAAACGACATTCTCCGGAATGTCTTCTACACATATTCCCTGAAGATAAGCGGCGAGCTCTCTTAACTCACTCACACCAACCCCCAAGACGGAAACGGTTCCCGATGAAGCGGCAGGTCAGGTTTCCGGATCGGAGTCGAATTATGTAAGATCTCATCTTTCCCTCTGGTGATGTGCTCGAGTTCGGCTGTTTCATAGTCCGTGAACATGCGCAGTCATCGCTCTCCGACCTGTTTTATAAGGTTCAGCGCTGAGCCCGCTTTAAACCACTCTGCCTGTGACTCATTAAAGGAGCGGTCCAGCCGCAGATTGTCCCGGGTACCATCGCGGTGCTTGACGATACAGGTCAGTGGCTGCCCTGGAGTGAGGCGGGCCAGGAAATTATTTAGCGTTTGGGCTATTTCCGGATGCGCCGCACTGGCGCCGATGCCGGCCGAAAATACCCAGGTTTTCTGGACTTCGGGCGGCAGCGGCGTGATATGTGTTAGGCCGGGGACCGGAAGGAGCTCGATCAGCTCAGCTGCATCGTACGGGGTGGAATTGCTGCGCATGACGGTTAATCGTTCAGCCTGTATGCCGCTGCTCAAATCCTGCAGCGAGACGGCGGTCGATAAAGAATTGACATTACTTCTGAGCTACTCTAAACTGTCGACAGTTGACGGTTGACAACCACTACAGTACCACAAGATTCCACCACGTCAATTTCTATTAATGAGTGAATTCAATACCAGAATTATCAAGAAAGTTCAGGCCCAGTCACTCACCAGCGTGATCTACGATCAGCTTGAGGATATGATCCTTACAGGCAGGCTGAAGCCGGGAGAGCGGATCAATGAGAGCAAGCTTTCCGCTCAACTCGAGGTCAGCCGTGCCCCGATCAGGGAGGCCTGCCGGCAGCTTGAGAAACACGGCATGGTCCAGATTCTCTCGCGCCGGGGAACCTTTGTCGCCAATATCGCAGTGAGCGAGGTCAAAGAATTATATGATATTCGTGCTTCGCTTGATGCTCTTGCCGCTGAAAAGGCTGCGGTGCACGCCACCCCTGAAGATCTCGATGAGTTCCGAAACATTTTGAAAAACATGCACGAAGCGATAGAAGCAGATGACGCGAAAAAATATTTTCAAGCGAACATCGTCTTTCATCGCACGATCGTGCGGATTTCCCGAAATAGAAACCTTGAATCCCTGATCGAAGGAATATACAACAAAGCCTCACTGTGCCGTAAAACCAACCTGCTGCTGTCTGAGCGAATGTCGATTTCCTACCGGCAGCACAAGTACATCTTCAAGGCCATAGAGGCGGGCAATCCGATGGAAGCCTCCACCCAGATGAAGCATCACGTAATAGAGGCGCGCGATGCCTTGCTGAACACTCTGGATTCGGCGGATATCGACAGGGATGATCTGGTCCGGGAGTTGGCGCCCAGATAAGGATCCGCATAGGCGTCGCTCTCAGACGGAAGGGGAGTACCTTTAGGCATAGTTTCACAGAACTACTCATAGCACGTGAAGGGAGGAGCAATGGGACAGGCAGAACATACCAAGGTGACGCAGGAGGCGGCGGATTTCGCCAGAAACCTTTCTTTCGATGCTCTTCCCGCGGAGGCGGTAAGAATTGGCAAGCGCTGCGTTCTTGACGGGCTTGGGTTGATGCTTGCCGGCTCATACGAAAAATGCACTCAGATTGTCACCCGTTTCAGTGCCGGGGTCAGCCAGTTGCGCGGGGCAACCGTCCTGGGTAAGAATCCGATCACTGTCGCCGCGCCGTTTGCAGCTCTGGCAAATGGCACCGCCGGTCATGCGATGGACTGGGACGACAGCCAATTATCGAAATCGCCCGGTCGGATGTACGGGCTTTTGACCCACCCCACTATACCACCGCTTGCGGCCTCCCTGGCGCTGTCCGAAGAGCTGGGGTCGGTTGATGGAAAAACTTTTCTGACTGCGTTTCTGGCTGGGTTTGAAGTTGAATGCAAAATAGCCGAGGCGATTAACCCCGATCACTATATCAAGGGCTTTCACACGAGCGGCACGGTGGGCACTTTTGGCGCAGCGACGGCAGCCGCCAAACTTCTGGGCCTCAGTAGCGATGAAATTCTTCACACGCTCGGGATCACCTCGAGCATGACCTCAGGAATTCGCACAAATTTCGGCACCATGACAAAACCGCTGCATGTCGGCCGGGCGGCAAGCAATGGAATAACCGCGGCAATGCTGGCGCAGAGCGGTTTTGAGGCAAACATGGAGGCGCTTGACGGTCCCTGGGGCTTCTTCAGTGTCTTCGGCAGAGGCTTTGATGTCGAGAATATTGCCGGCTGCATTGGCAATCCTCATACGATCGTCGACCCGGGCGTAAGCATTAAGCCCTACCCGTGCGGTGTATTGACGCACCCCTCCATGGATACCATGCTCTCCATCGTAATCGAGCACGACCTCAAAGCGGAAGACATCAAGGAGGCGATACTCTTTGCCGGATCAAACATTTTAAAACCCATCAGGTACAAGATTGCCCATGATGAATTGGAAGCAAAGTTCTGCATGCCGTTCCTTCTCGCGGCGATCATCCTGTCGAGAAAGGCCGGCGTGCATGAATTCACCGATGAGTTTGTCAACGCCGACAGTACCCAGCGGTTGATGCGCCGCATTCGCACGGAGTTCGATGCCGACATAGAAGCCAGAGGCTGGGACAAGATCCGTTCAAGGGTTGAGGTTGTGCTGCACGATGGCCGCAGGATTGCCAAGGAGGCCGATGAAAATTACCGGGGAGGTCCGGACAACCCGCTGACCGATAAGGAACTGCGGAACAAATTTACCGACTGTACCGAACGTCTACTCGATAAAGCCGCCCGGGAAAATATTTATACCATAATAGACAATCTGCAAGATCTTGAAAATATCACCGAGCTGATTCAGGCAACGTTGCCTGCGGCATGACTAGTTGGAAGGGAAAACCTGTCGATCACACCAGCAGGCTTTATTCTGACTACTCAATAACATCAAGGAGTAATCAAAGGGAGGTGTCTCATGAGAACAATGGTACCGTTTAACCGTCTGAAAATCCTGGTCTTCGCTTCGGTTATTCTTGGCTTGAGCGCAGGGTTCTGCCTGGCCGCAGATGAAAAGTTCCCCTCAGATACAATCAAGGTGGTCATTCACACCACCTATGGCGGCGGGACCGATATCACGGCCCGCATGATGACCATGCGCAGCCGTCGGACACTTGATGTCGATATGCAGGTCATGTCCAAAAGCGGCGGATCCGGGGCAAAAGCCCACCAATTTGTACAATCTCAGCCCAAGGACGGCTACACCATGCTGGCGCTGACGCAGAGTCATCTGTATACGATTGCCAGAGGCAAGTCCGTCTTGAAAATTGACGACCTGGTCGGGGTGGCCCGGGCCATGGACGACCCGACCTTTATCACGGTCAATGCCAAGAGTGACTACAACACCATCGAAGACCTGATCGCCGCTTCCAAGGAGAAGCCACTCAGCTGGGGTGTCTCGGTCCTCGGCAGCACCGAACATATCGGGCTGGCGCAGTTAGCCGAAGCGGCAGGGTTCGAGTACAAGGCCGTTCCGTTTGAAAGCGGGGGACAAATGGTGAACGCCCTGATGTCCGGGGCGATCGATGCAACCTTGCCCAATGTCAGCGAGGCCCGCCAACAGATTATGGACGGTGCCCTGAAAGCGCTGGTAGTCATGGCACCGAAGCGTTTGGGCGGCTACCCTGATATTCCCACGACGTATGAGAAAGGATACGAAGTTGACTGCTCTACTACACGAGGGTATGCAGTCCTGAAAGGCACTCCCGAGGATCGAATCAAAATTCTGTCGGATGGTCTGGTCGAGGGAATGAGCCACTCAGTCTTTGCCAATTATCTCGCTTCTGCCGGGCTGACGGTCGAGGAGAGCGTGGCGGGAAGCGAAGTGTGGGATGCCCAGATCAAGAAAGAGTACGCCAAGGCCGTCGAAGCTGTAGAAAAACTCGGGTTCAAGTAAGTACTGGCGCGAACCCAAAATTCTAGGACCTCACAGTGAAGAACACTATACCTGAGCGTCCTGATACGGATAAGAGGGGGGGCGGCACGCGCCCTCCTCTCGGCGTTGACTGGACAGACTTCATTCTGGCGGTGATCATTCTTGCAGTCTGCGGGTTTCTCTTCTTCATCACAACCCGTTTTGAGGAAGCTTCGGAACAGATGTCGCAGAATATTCCGCCCGAGTGGTTCCCGCAGATCATCCTGATTTTTATCACGGTTCTGACACTTGCCATTCCCTTTGAACATTATTTCAAGGGGAGAAAGGTGGCGGGCAAGGAGCGGGAGGTCAAGGTCAAACCGATTTCCATCCTCTCTGCCCTGCTGCTCTGCCTTATCATATTTCTGATGCCATGGCTGGGCACATTTGCGACCATGCTATTGATCTGTCTGCTGCTGCCCCTGCTTTGGGGGGAGCGGCGTATTAGAGTTCTACTGCCATTTGCCATTATTTTCCCCGGGGCGGTGACCCTTTTATTTACCAAGGTTCTCGGCGTTTACTTCGAGGCCGGCATCTGGTCGAAACTATTTTAACAGAGGGTCACTAATGGACGCTGCACTGCAGGGATTCGCCTTGATCTTGGATCCATTCAACATCTTCCTCATTTTCATCGCCGTGTTGATCGGTGTGTGCGTTGGGGCCCTGCCGGGCTTGAGCTCACCCATGGCCGTTGCCCTGCTGCTGCCCTTCAGTCTTTCCCTGGAGCCGATCCCCGCGATTTCGATGATGGCCGCTCTCTATTGTGCCGGAACGTTCGGCGGTTCGATCACGGCAATTCTGATCAATGCCCCGGGCGCCCCTCCGGCGGTAGCCACTGCCTTTGACGGCTATCCGATGGCCAAGCGCGGGGAAGCAGGCAGGGCGCTGGGGCTTGCCGCGGTCAGCAGTGTTACGGGCGGGATCTTCAGCCTGCTCATTTTTCTTTTCCTGGCGCCGATGCTGGCTGAAGTAGCATTAAAATTCAGGCCCCAGGAATATTTCGCCCTGGCCGTTTTTGCCCTCTCCATGCTGGCTTCCATCAGCGGCACTTCATCCATCCGCAACCTGATCTCCGGGGCCGCCGGAGTGCTCATCGGCACCGTCGGCATTCACATTACCACCGGCGTCGAGCGGTTCACCTTTAACTCTCCGGAACTCACCGAAGGAATCAATTTTATTCCTGTTCTTATCGGTCTCTTCGCCGTGGGAGAATTGCTCAACCAGTCGCAGGCGCTCGACAAAACTCTCGAGCGCATAACTTCGGTGGTGGTGAAGCTTCCTTCCGTAAAAGAGTTCGTCAAAATGAGGTGGACGATAATACGTTCCAGCGTGCTCGGGACTTTTATCGGCATCCTGCCCGCCGAGGGAGCCACGGTGGCTGCCCTGATGGGATACAATGAGGCCAAGCGCTTCTCCAAGAATAAGGAAGATTTCGGCAAGGGGGCCCCGGAAGGCATCGTCGGTCCCGAGGCCGCCAACAATGCCGCTACCGGAGGCGCCATGGTGCCGACTCTGGCACTCGGCATACCCGGGAGTGCAACCACCGCGCTTATCCTTGCCGCCCTGATCATGCATGGTTTTCGCCCCGGACCGTATCTGGTGAGGGAAACGCCTCACATCGTATACGCCATTTTCGGCGCCATGATCATCGCCAATTTCATGTTCCTGATCATCGGCCTGACCGGAGCCAAGATTTTTTCGCGGATCACCCTGATTCCGAGGCAGATTCTCTGGCCGGCGGTATTTGTCTTCTCCATGGTGGGTTCCTACGCCTTCGCCTCGTCGCTCTTCGATGTCTGGACCATGCTGATTGCCGGCATTATCGGTTTTCTGATGAAACGATACGGCTTTGGCGCCGCCCCGCTGGTCATGGGCCTGATTTTGGGCAAGCTGGTCGAGCAGAACCTGTCCCGGGCAATGATAATCTACGATAACGACTGGCTGAGGTTTTTTGAAAGCCCGATTGTGGATGCGTTCCTGGTTTTAACGGCGGTGAGCCTGTTCTGGCCGTTAATCAGCAAACTCTGGAAGCGCACCTGAAATCAATTGTTTACGTACCCCCGAAGCACGGTTGACTGGCCCCGCCATGGTCAGGGCATAAGAGTCTTGCGGCTGCTGCTCAAGCGCTGCTCCGGAAGAGGAGATTTCTGATGTCCGACTATCGAATAGGCATACTGCAGGGGGATGATATCGGCCTCGAGATTGTGCCGGTGGCGGTATCGGTGCTGCAGGCGGCGATCAGTAAATACCCTGATGTCGCCATCGACTGGGTGGATCTGCCGGTCGGCATGCCCTCCTATCAGCGGTCGGGCGAAACACTGCCTCAACAGACGCTTGATACGCTCTATACCCTGGACGGCTGGATTCTGGGACCAATTGGACACATGGTGTACCCGAAAGATGATCCCCAAGCCGTCAATCCGCATCCCATTATTCGCAGGAATTATGATCTGGTCAGCAATATCAGGCCGACCAGGTCGTACCCTTCCATTCCGTCGCTTCACCAGGACGTTGATCTCGTCATTGTCCGGGAAAACAACGAGGGATTCCAGCCTGACCGGAACATGTTCGCGGGCAAGGCCGAGTTTATGCCTACACCTGATATGGCCCTTTCCCTGCGGGTGATTACCCGCCGGAATTCAGAGTTTGTGGCACGCACAGGATTCGAGCTCGCCCGCCAGCGGGACAACAAGAAAAAGGTTTCCGCAATCCACAAGAACACCGTGTTCAAACTTGGCTGCGGCCTTTTTGTTGAGGCGTGTGCTGAAGTCGCTGGAGAATATCCGGACATAGCCTTTGAGACGCGCGTGGTAGACACCTTTGCGATGAACCTGGTCATGCACCCGCAGGACTTCGATGTCATAGTCAGCACCAACATGTTTGGCGATATACTGACGGACGAAGCCGCCGGCCTCGTCGGCGGACTGGGAATGGCACCGGGGCTCAATGTCGGACCGAAGTACGCCATGGCCCAGGCCACCCACGGCTCCGCACCTGATATCGCAGGGCGGCACATCGCCAATCCATACGCAATGATCGTATCTGCCCAGATGCTGCTCATGTGGCTCGGCGAGAAGAAAAGGGATCGAGCCGCAATAAGAGCGGCGCAGGATATAGAAGCCGGTATCACCGAGGTCCTGTCCCGGATGGCAACCGTGACCCCGGATCTGCAGGGAAACGCTTCAACCGAAGAAATGGGCGAGGCGGTCTGCCGGGCGATCCTGGCTGTCTGAATTACCCTGGCCTTGTCAAACGCACAGGGGAGGACTGTCGCAGTGGAGCAATCGGCCAGTGAAACAGCGGTGCAGAATTCAGAAGTTGACAATGATGAGCTTTTTGTTGTGCTATGCTAAGTCCGAGATATATTCTCTGGTCTGATTACCCACTATTACATAGGGAGATGCACAGATGAAAGGTATCCTGGTATCCAGGTTGGGAACATCCGATGTCCTGGAATACAAAGATCTTCCCGAGCCGGTTCCGGAAGCCGGCCAGGTACTGATCGAAGTGAGAGGGGCGAGTGTGAATTTCGCTGATATCAAGGCCCGTTCAGGGGGCTATCACCTGGCTAAAAAGCCACCTTTCATTCCCGGCCTGGACATCGCCGGAGTGGTCCTTGAAGTGGGCAACGACGTGAAAAGAATACGTCAGGGCGACCATGTGATCGCCTTTCCCGCCTCCGGTTCGTATGCGGAAAAGGCGGTTGCCAGTCAGGCCCTCACCTTTGTTGTTCCCCGGAGGCTCGATCTTGTCAAAGCGGCAGCGGCAGCACTTGTGACCGGTACGGTGACCCACATGCTCAAACATATTGCCCGCCTGGAAAAACAGGAAAGTCTTCTTGTCCATACCGCCGCCGGCGGGGTCGGCTCAACCGCGCTGCAGGTAGCCAGGGCTCTTGGGCTGACTGAGGTTTACGGTTCTGTCGGCAGCCCCTGGAAAGAGGAGCACGCGAGGAAGATGGGCGCGGTCGGCGTGGTTGACTACACTTCGGCTACTTACGGCGACGACATTATGCGATTGACGGATGGCAGGGGGGTTGACGTCATTCTCAATCCGCTCGGCGGGGCCACCGTCGAACGGGACCTCGAGTGTCTGGCTCCCTTCGGGAGGCTGATCACTTTCGGTGAACTGGTTGATGGGCCCAGCACGATACCTCAAGGCGAGCTGTACAAGGGCAACCGGTCCATCCACGGCTCGAGTTTCGGGCATTACCGGAAGAACCGGCCGGGGGCTGTGCGGGAAACAATGGCTACCGTCATTGATTTACTGGTCAATGACAAGATAGAGGTATTCATCGACACCTGTTTTCCACTGCAGCAGGCCCCGCAAGCCCAGCAGAAGCTGGAGGACAGGAAAGCACTTGGCAAGGTCGTCCTCGTTCCCGAGGCGTTCTATAAAGGGAAATCCTGAGCCGCCATTTTTCACGCCGCCGCCTGCGCGCTGAGAAATAGCACAGAAGGGTACGGGGTCGGTATGACCAAAATTCCATTAAGATCGGTGCTGATTACCCTGGTTATCGGCTTTTCAGGCGCCACGGCAGCCGCCTTGGCCGGGGTACCGGCCGCACCCCTGGTGGGGGCCAGCATCGCGGTGTCAATCGCCGCGCTTTCACGACTGCCGCTTGGTATTCCGAATCTGTTGCGCAATTTTGCCTTTACCATTATCGGCTGCTCGCTCGGCAGCGGCATTACCAAGGAGGCGCTGAGCCAGGCGGTACACTGGCCCATCAGTCTTTTTTTCTTGGGTCTTGCGGTGGGCACGATAATACTCGTCGGCAGCTGGGTTCTGGCCCGCTTCTATGCCCAGACGCCGGAGACCGCAGTACTTTCCACGACACCGGGGGTAATCGCCTACGTACTGGCAATTGCAGCCGGCGGAGTCGGTGATGTCCGCACTATTATCGTGATCCAGAACATTCGCCTGGTACTGGTCACCACCCTGCTGCCCTTCATCCTCACCCATCTGGGTTTTGCCCCCGGCCACATAGAGCCTCAGGCAAGCGGCAGTCTTTTCGGCAGCCTCGTCGTCATCGCCCTTGCCTTTGCCATGGGCATCGTTGCTCAAAGGTGGCCGATACCGGCCGCATTTTTACTTGTCGGCGTGCTGGTGAGCGGTGTCGGGCACTACCTGGGTATGGTCAGCGGCCGGCCGCCGGTCCCGTTGATTTTCTGTGGTTTTACGATAACGGGATCCATGGTTGGGGCGCGCTTCTCGTCAATCCCAATGGCTGACTTACGACGCCTGCTGGCCGCATCGCTGATCTGCGCCCTGATTACCGGACTGCTTGCCGTCGGGTTCGCCTATCCGGTATCTGTAATGCTGGACATCCCGTTCGGCCAAGTATTTGTCGCCTTTGCCCCGGGAGGAGTCGAAGCGATGGCGGCCATAGCCCTTGCCCTGGGGTATGACCCGGCCTATGTGGCAACCCATCATTTGTTCAGGCTTCTGCTGCTCTTTCTCATCGTACCGTTCTGTATCAGGATAGTTGCCAGGACGGTGCGTGAGCACGAGAGCTGAGGCTTTTGTATGTTCGCAGAAACTACCGAATTATTGAGAATAAGCGGAACTGACGTTATTCACAGGCCCAGGAATGAGCATGATAAATAAATAATAATATCTGTAATTTATGCAGAATTCGGCAGTTGATGAAGGCTTTTTAGAATTGCAACAGCCATCTTTACTGGAGCTGTTTCAACTTTCGCCATAATGTTGTTCGACTGACGCCTAATAACTCAGCCGCTTTGGTCTTTGAAAATTGAGCCTTGTGAAGAGCATTGCGAATAGCCTGGGCTTCTGATTCGGGGTCGGCGAGCTTGAGGGAAGCGGGCGGGGTGCCCTGGAATTGATCCTGGACAGCCTTTTCCTCAGGTTCGACAATGGCACGCAGTTCCTTAAAAAGAGTATCGAGCGTGCTGGTGCTGAATTGAAAGGTGCTGTTGAGCGACAATTGCTCGGCAAAATGCTTCAACTGCCTGACGTTGCCCGGCCAGGAGTATTCCAACAGCATTTTCAGATATGAATCGGGCAGGGTCAGTGGTTTCACTCCCAACTTACCCGCGTGGTAATGCATAAAATGATTCAGCAGAAGGGGGATATCCGCCTTTCGTTCCCGAAGAGGGGGGATGCCTATCCGCAGTACATTGAGTCTGAAGAAAAGGTCTTTCCTGAATTGGCCGCTGGTGACCACCGACCAGAGATCTTTTCCTGCGGCCGCAATTACTCTCACATTGACGGGTATTTTTCTATCTCCTCCGATCCGCATCACCTCTTTCTCCTGCAATACCCTGAGCAGCCGCAGCTGCACATTATGAGAGGTGGAATCAACCTCATCAAGGAAAATGGTGCCCTGATGCGCCATTTCAAACAGACCGGGCTTGCCGCCTTTTTTCGAACCGGTGAAGGCTCCCTCCTCGTGGCCGAACAGTTCGCTCTCCAGCAGCTGTTCGGGGAGCGCTGCGCAGTGTACAGAAACGAAAGGCTTCTTTTTGCGACGGCTGAGGTTGTGAATAGCCTGGGCAATTACTTCTTTGCCGGTACCGGTTTCCCCGGTGACGAGTACGGTCGAGTCAGTTTTTGCCAGTTCCCTGCAGGTACAGACGATATTGCCCATTTCCGGACTCTTATAGACCAGATCCTCGAGGATGTAATTTGCCACAAATCCCTTGGTCAGTGAGCGCCGAACCTTGCTTTCCGCCCGCATCACCGTGGATATTTCCCTAAAGGTGGAGACGGCGCCGACGGTTTCATCCTCCACCTTCAGCGGTTCCTGGTTGTAGATAAATAGCTCGTCGCCTATCTGTTCTATCTTGTCCTGTACCGGAACCTGGGTGCGAATGGTGCGGCGCAGGCTGCTGTTGCTGATCAGCGCCGCTACTGGCTGACCGATTATGTCCTGATCGTCGACCCCAAGCACCGCTCTTGCCTTGTTGTTGATGGTGGTGAGATTTCCGTTTGAATCGACTGAGATGATACTGTCTGAGGCCAGATTCATGATCGACTGGTAGCGTTGGGTGGTCGCTTTTTCCTCACGGTTGGACAGGGCAGCGGATTTGGCGTTCTCAATGGTTTCCAGGATATCATGGATTGGGGTTCTCAGTTCCTGGTAACCAAGGCCATATTTATTCGAGTAACGCATTGTTGCGGCCCCACCGATGACCACCGAGAACCCCTCCTGGGCAGCATTGCAGATTATCTGCTCTAGGCTTGCTGAATCATAGTAAACGCCCTGCTTGAAGTCGATGTCGAGCAGTTCGCCGACAATCTCCAGCCCCGGTACCTCGGCACCAAAATTGGGCAGGAATATTTTTCTCTTCTTCCTGGGCAGCAGCAGTAGGCCATCGGCGGCACGTTTGGCGCTGGTCATTACGCTCAGAGAAGACTGAGGCAACGAAAATACCGGAATCTGCAAGTTTTCTCGAAGCAGGTTGGCGGTACCGCGACGGCTGACGATGACCTCGACACCGGCCCGTTCCATCTCTTTGCCGACGGGAATGGCATCTTCCATGCTCTTGTGGGAGATGGTGAAGTTGTCTTGCTGTTCCCGGGTGATTCTGCCGATCTCATTGCCCAAAGAAACACTGGATATAAAAACGCCGATATTGAAGAGACTGGTTTTCATGGAGGAACACCCTCGACCACTATGTTTCGCAATGAAACGATTATGTTCAATATGAAACAAAATGTCAATCAGGGAACACAGCGACTCCCACGAATGATTGTCCCACCGATGCCTGGGAATACTTCCGGTCCAATGAAATTAAATCTAATAACATCATGATTTTTATACCTATAATCGTTTCATTTAGACGCTGGCTAAGCTATTCGATCTAGGTGGGGCGGATGAGAAGCAATGATCGGCGCGGGACTTTAAAATGGCACGCTTTGTGAAGTCACAAGTCTGATATCTGAAGAAATGGCTCCAGTCATCGTCAAATAAAGAGGTAACTAAACCGTGAGCGATCTTTCCAAAACCTATGATGTCCTTGTCATCGGCGGCGGCAATGCGGCGCTCTGTGCGGCTATGACCGCAAGGGAAGCCGGTGCCTCGGTGCTGGTGCTGGAGGTTTCCCCCAAAGATTTCAGAGGGGGCAACAGCCGCCACACCCGTAACCTGCGCTATATGCACGACCAGGGCAACGAATTTCTTACCGGACCTTATCCCGAAGATGAATTTTTCGAGGACCTGATGCGGGTAACCGGCGGCAAAACCAATGAGAAGCTCGCCCGTCTCACCATCAGGGAGTCGAACAACGTCGGCGACTGGATGCGGGAGCATGGTTGCATGTTCCAGCCGGCGATGCGGGGCACCCTGCACCTGGCCCGCACCAACGCCTTTTTTCTGGGCGGCGGCAGGGCCCTGATGAATGCCTACTATCGGACCGCAGAAGAGCTCGGGGTGGCAATCAGCTACGAGACCGAAGTGGTCGATCTGATTATCAACGAAGGAATGTTCTCGGAGGCAGTAGTGCAACGGGACGGTTCCGAATACAGGGTAAGAGCCAAAACTGCCGTGCTTGCCTCGGGCGGATTTCAGGCCAACCTCGAGTGGCTCAAAGAGGAGTGGGGACCGGCTGCAGACAATTTCATTGTCCGCGGCTCGCCTTATGATAAGGGCAAGGTGCTGAAAATAATGCTCGAAAATGGTGCCAAGCAGATAGGCGACCCGCGCCAGTGTCATGCAGTGGCAATCGATGCCCGGGCCCCCAAATATGACGGCGGCATCGTCACCAGGCTCGACTGCGTCTCGTTTGGTGTGGTGGTAAATCGTGAGGCCAAAAGATTTTACGATGAGGGCGAGGACTTCTGGCCGAAACGCTATGCGATCTGGGGCAGACTGGTGGCCCAGCAGCCTGACCAGATTGGTTATTCGATAATAGACGCCAAGTCGATCGATCTGTTCATGCCGTCGGTCTTTCCGCCGGTCGAGGCCCAGTCCTTGAGAGAGTTGGCGGATAAACTTGAGTTGGACCCCCAGAAACTGGAAGCAACGATCAGCCAGTATAACGAGGCGACACGTCCAGGGTCCTTTGACCCCGGTGAACTGGACGACTGCCGGACCGAGGGAATCGAGCCGGTAAAAAGCCACTGGGCCCGGCCCATCGATACCCCGCCCTTTTACGGCTATCCGCTGAGACCGGGAATAACATTTACCTATCTGAGCGTCGCGGTCAACGAGCGGGCCCAGGTACTTATGAAGGATGATACCCCGGCGGCCAATATCTTTGCCGCGGGTGAAATCATGTCAGGAAATATCCTGGGCCAGGGGTATATGGCGGGCTTTGGCATGACCATCGGAACCGTATTTGGACGTCTGGCAGGAAGAGAGGCTGTTGCACATGTCAACTGAAGCTTTGAAAGAGGCAGGCAGGGTCATGACCATCTGTAATGCCTGCCGCTATTGTGAAGGGTTCTGCGCCCTTTTTCCAGCCATGGAATTGAGGCGAACGTTTACCGAGGGAGATCTGAAATATCTGGCCAATCTGTGCCATAATTGCCGTGATTGCTATTATGCCTGCCAATACGCGCCGCCGCACGATTTCGATCTTAATTTCCCCAAAGCGATGGCCGAGTTGCGACAGGAGACCTATGGTGAATTCGCCTGGCCGCGCTCGGCGCAAGGGCTGTTCACAC
>JARFQM010000352.1 GCA_029287755.1 Desulfofustis sp.
GCCATACTCGGCTTTCAGCCGGGCCCCTTCTTCGAACATTTTTCTGATCCAGGAGGATTTCTCACTGAAATTTTTCATCTTCTCTGAAACTGCCATGTTGCTATCCTCTCAATGGTGGTGTGTGTTCTCTAGTGTATTTCAAAGGTTGCCCGATCGATCTCAAGGGCGCGGCTAACCGTTGAACTTTCGTTTGAAGAAGTCGTAGGCGGAGTTGATCTCCTTCATTTTCTCCTCGGCGACCTGTTTGAATTCATCACCTAAATGGCTGACCTTGTCAGGGTGGTACTTCATGCTAAGCTGTCGATAGGATTTCTTGATGGTCTCCATATCTGCACCGGGCTCGAGACCCAGCACCGCATAGTAGTGGGCGTCGTTGACGCGTGTTTCGGTGGCCTGGCGCTGCCGGTGATAGGTGTATTTTGCCTCGATGGTGCGCAGGTCATACTGGGAAATTTCCAGAAAAACGGCGATCTGCCGGGCCTTCTCCAGCTCATTCTGGGGAACCGGATCCTTGGTGTAGACAATCTGGTAAATCAGCTCCAGGAGGATCAGGCGCGGCTCATAGGCAAACGTGCGCTTGAATTCCTCGAGCATGGATTCCAGCGTCTCGGTGGATTCGGTGGCCTCCTTGATAAGGTTTTTGACCCAGGCCATCTTGGTCTGGTTGTAGTGCAGGTTGTATTGGAAAAAGCGCTGAATGGTCTGCACTTCGTCTCTGGACACGTGGTCATCGAGCTGGGCGAACTTTACCAGGATGTGTACCAGCAGCCAGACAAAACGGTTATGACTCTCGGACTGGGTGGCGGCATAGCTGGCGACCTGGCGCTGGAGCCAGAACTGGAAGCCGAAGAAGATTGCCAGTCCTACCAGGATGAACATCAAGCCGGCGTACAAGATAAAGCCCAGAAAGTTGCCGAGTCCGGAAAAACCGCCGGTGACCAGGGCGATGAGACAGCCGATGACAAGACAGCCGCCGCATCCGGGCCCCTGCTGCTGATATTGATATCTCATTGTGTGTGGTTGTTGGGTTGAGTGGAGTGTATGGCTCCTCAGTCAGTGGTGAACAGCGCTTCGATAAATTCGTCGGCATCAAAATCCCGCAGATCGTCAACCTGTTCGCCGACGCCGATGAAACGGATCGGCAGGTTCAATTCTCTGGTGATGGTGGCCACGATGCCTCCCTTGGCGGTGCCGTCGAGCTTGGTGAGCGCCACCCCGGTGACGCCAACCGCATCGTTGAACAGTTTGGCCTGGGAGATTCCGTTCTGACCGGTGGTCGCGTCGATGACCAGCAGGATCTCATGGGGGGCGCCCTCGAGCTGCTTGTTCATCACTCTTTTAATCTTCTTGAGCTCCTCCATCAGGTTGGCCTTGGTGTGCAGCCGTCCGGCGGTATCCACCAGCACCACATCGTAGTGCCTGCTGCGAGCCACGCTCATGGCGTCATAGACGACGGCGGATGGATCGGCTCCTTCCTGCTGGGCGAAGACCCTGACATCGTTTCGTTCGCCCCAGATTTTCAATTGGGAAGTAGCGGCGGCCCTGAAGGTGTCGGCGGCCACCAGCAGCACCGAACGATCGGCCAGCAGAAATTTCCTGGTAATTTTGCCGATCGTGGTCGTCTTGCCGACCCCGTTGACGCCGACCACCATGATCACGAAGGGTTCGTTTTCAGGCAGCGACAGTTCCTTCTGATTACCGTCACCGCTGATGTAGCATTTGAGCTGCTCTTTGATAATCTCTTTGAGCGCCTGCGGATCGGACAGGTTGTCCCTTTGTATCCTTTTTCTGGCCTCTTCCAGCAGATCCTGGGTAGTGCCTATGCCGAGGTCCGCGGTGATCAGGATTTCCTCGAGCTCGTCGAAAAGCTCGCCATCGATCTCCTTTTTGCCGAGGAAAAGCTCATCCATTCTGAGGGTGAACGATTCCCTGGTCCTGCTCAAGCGCTGGGACAACCGTTTTAACACGGAAACCGGTTTTTCCTGCGGCTCCGGTTCTGACTCTTGTTCAGCTTGACTTTGTTCCGGCTCGGCTGCTTCTTCCAATTCTTCAGGGGGGATTTCTGGCGAGGCTTCCGGGCTGGTTAAAATCTCAGGTGTGTCCGTTGCTACCGGTGGCGGTGGAGGCGCAGGCAGCTCCTGTTCGGTGGGCTCAGACTCGTCCGTGTCGTCCACAGGAGTCTCGAACTCGACGGGTGCATCTCCCTCAACAGGGTCCTTTTTTTTCTTTTTTCTGAACCAGCCAAGCATACTCATCCCTTTGTCTGTCAAATACTGTCAGCCCTCTCAACCAGGCAATTGCTGAACAATCGCTGCCGAGCAGCAGCTCAACATGAATAACATCCCATATTACGTAGTCTGTAAATAGAACGCAATAAAAAGAGGCATACGGTTGAGCTGATCGCGGCCGGAAACGATGTCCGGGCAGGGGAACGACCCACTGAAAATGATTGCAATTAGCGGCGGTCGCATTACTTTACTGAAATTGATTTGTGTAAATGTAAATATCGCTTGAGCCTTCTGCAAAACTAAGATTTTCGTTCAAAATCAAACCATGCGAGAAATTTTACCACAGGCATA
>JARFQM010000324.1 GCA_029287755.1 Desulfofustis sp.
CAATGATATGGCTGTTGATGCCCAGAATCTGATCACGCAGCCCGTCGGTGAAGACTGAATACACCTACAGCACGACGATCATGGCAATGACCCCGACGGTGATGCCGATTACCGAAATCAGCGAGATCAGCGAAATAAACCCCTGACGGTGTTTGGCCCGCAGGTATCTGCGGCTGATAAACCACTCGTACATCTCAGTCGCCGTCCGTCTGCTCGCCGATGGGCGGCTCTTTTAGCATCTTTTCTTCAGCTTTCATATGCGGGAAGAGGATGACGTCTCGTATGGACGGGGAATCGGTCAGCAGCATGACCAGCCGATCGATCCCTATGCCTTCGCCGGCCGCCGAGGGCATGCCGTACTCCAGGGCGCGGATGTAATCGATATCGAGCTCCGGGTGGACCTCGTCGTCATCGCCGCGCTCGGCGATCTGTTTCTCGAAGCGCGCCCGCTGGTCCATGGGATCGTTCAATTCACTGAAGGCGTTGGCAATTTCGCGGCCGGTGATGAACAGCTCGAAACGGTCGGTGACCTGCGGGTTGACCTCATTGGCGCGGGCCAGGGGCGAGACCTCGGTCGGGTAGGAGGTAATGAACGTCGGGTCGACAAGCTTCTCTTCGACCAGGAGCTCAAACAGCTCGGTTTTGGCTTTGCCCGGTCCTGCGTGCGGCTCCAGTTTGATGCCCAGGCCTTTCGCATGACTGATTACCCGGCTGTCGTCAGCAAGAATCTGCGGGTCGAGCCCGCCGATCTCGATCAGCGCCTCTTCCATGGTCAACCGTTTCCAGGGCGGGCTCAGGTCGACGTCCTCACCCTGATAGCTGATTTTCATGGTCCCCTTTACCGCCTGGCAGACCGAGGAAAGCATGTCCTCGGTCAAGTCGATCAGGTCGTCGTAGGTGGCGTAGGCCTGGTAAAACTCGAGCATGGTGAACTCGGGGTTGTGCCTGGTCGAGAGCCCCTCGTTTCTGAAGTTGCGGTTGATCTCAAAGACTTTCTCAAAGCCTCCCACCAGCAGCCTCTTGAGATACAGTTCCGGTGCAATCCGCAGATAAAGGTCCATATTAAGGGCATTGTGGTAGGTTTTAAACGGCTTGGCCGTGGCACCTCCGGGCACCGGCTGCATCATCGGCGTTTCCACCTCGAGAAAACCGCGGTCGCTCAGATAGTCGCGAACCAGCCGGATGATCTCGACCCGCTTGCGAAAGGTTTCCCTGCTCTCGGGCGTCACCAGCAAGTCCACGTAGCGCTGACGGTAGCGCGTCTCCACGTCGGTAAGCCCATGCCACTTCTCGGGCATGGGCCGCAGCGATTTGGAAACCATGGGTATCGACTCGGCATGGAGCGAAGGTTCGCCGGTCTTGGTCTTGAACAGGTGGCCCCGGGCACCGACGATATCGCCGATATCGTATTTCTTGAAGGCGCTGAACTGCTCATCGCCGACGCTGTCCTTGCGGATGTAGACCTGCATCTGGCCGGTGGCGTCGGCGAGCGTGATAAAGGCAGCTTTACCGAACTTGCGCATGGCCATGATCCGGCCGGCTATGGAATAACTGGCACCGCTTTGCTCTTTCTGCTGTGGTTCGAGATGCTCCGTCTTGGGCAGCAGATCACTGATACGGTCGCCGGGTTTGAAGGTGTTGGAGTACAGTTTTACGCCGAGATCCGCTAAGGTCTGGGCCTTTTCTCTGCGCTGGGCGAGAAACTGGTTTTCACTACTGCTCATCGTAGGTCCTGCGTAGGGGCGATTCTGGTTCTCGCCTCGTTTGACTGTGGCGGATGAGCCACAGGTTAGCGTAATGCTGCCATTTAAAAAAGCGGCACAGGGCCGCTTTGTTTAGATATGAGTGGTTTGGCTCACGGGCTGTACAGCCCACTATTCGTTTACTGTTAATAAGGCGGATTGTCAATATTTTCGCTGTTAAGTCCGGTTCTTTTCCAGCACAACCACCGTTTCGAGATGATGGGTCTGGGGAAACATATCCACGGGCTGAATGGTCTGTATCGAAAAGCCGCAGCCGACGAGTTCCTGGAGATCACGGCACAGGGTCGCAGGGTCGCAGGAGATGTAGACCATCCGCCTGCGGGCCAGACTTCCGGCCACCCCGGCCAAGACGCCCAATCCCCGGCGCGGGGGATCACAGACGACCGTGGCAAACGACTCATTGTCGGCCGCCAGTTCCCGACACGCCGATGCCACCTCGCTTTTAATGAAGGTGCAGTTGGTGAGCCCGTTTTCTTCAGCGTTGCGCCGGGCGCTTCTGATTGCCGAGCCCTGAACTTCGATACCCAGGACTTCTGCCGCCTGGCGGGCCAGCACCAGCGAGAAGTTGCCCATACCGCAGTAGAGGTCGAGGATCCGGTCAGTGGGATGCGGCCGGGAGAAGCGGCGGACCAGATCGATCATCTTCAAATTCTGTCCCGCATTCACCTGGCTGAACCCCCCCATTTCCCAGCGCAAAGTAATCGGCTCCTTGTCCTCAAGCTCGAAGCCCAGCAGGTTGCTCTGCGTGTCAATGCAACTGAAGGGGCCCTCCTGGGCAAAGTTGCGGCCGAAGAAAAAGACCCGGTCCAAAACTTCTATGTCGACCGTCAAACCAAGGGCCCGGCGGCGATCGGCTGGGCGAGGAGGTCGGCGGAGAAGCAGACGAAGCGCGACAGCGCCGGTGAGCTGATCGAAGCAGAGCTCTATTTCATCAGCGCTGGCCGCCAGGAGCTTGAAATCGGCGTGGCTGCGCAGCTCAGCAAGGCAGCCGTTGACAGGTTCGGCGGCCAGCAGGCACTTATCCACTTCAATGACCTTATGCGAACGGAAGTGGGCAAAGCCGGGATTGTCTCTATCATCAATTTTCAGCCTGATACGCTGCCGGTAGCCGAAGGGTTCCTCGGCTCCGAGAATCGGTTTGAGCGCTTCGTGTTCCAGGGTGGATTGGGCCAGCGGACTGCGGGCCAACAGATCCTCGAGTATGGCGTCTTTCAGACCTTTCTGGGTGGCATAATCGGCGTGCTGGAGATTACAGCCGCCGCAGACTCCGTAATAAGGGCAGGGAGCAGAGGTGCGGCCGCTCACCGGGGAGTGAACTTCGACCACATGGCCAAAGCAGAATCTTTTTTTCTCTTCGCTGAGCTCAACTGAGACGGTTTCACCGGGCAGAGCATAGCGGACGAACAGGGTCTTCCCCTCATCCGTTTTTGCCAGGCCATAGCCGCCGTTGACGATCTTGCTGATGGTGACAACCTGTGTGTTGCAGTTCATGCCCGGTTGCGACTATAATAGTGATTCAAAAATTGCCTTTGCACCCAAACTAAGCGTCGCGCATAGAATTTTCATCCTCGACATATCATTTCGGCTTGCGATAAAAATTCCATGGACGTCCTTAACGCGGGTGAAAACCTCAATTTTTCAAGGCGGCTGATTCTTATTCTGCTGCATAACCTGTAACTACATAGTCTGCTGATAATAACTATCCTTGCGCTGTCGAGCCCTCTTTTTCTTCGCTTTCTTTCTCTTACTATGTGCCGGGGTCGCCAGCGCCGGGCCATCGCTTGAGGTAACGGTCGAAGGGGTCAAAGGGAGGCTGCTCGACAATGTTCTGGCCAGGCTGAGGATCAAAGTCTACAGCGAAGACAGCGATCTCACCGAGGCCGAGATCCTGCGGCTCCATCAACTCAGCGAACAAGACATCAAATCCGCCCTCGCGCCCTACGGATTTTATTCCCCGGAGATTACCGCCACGCTGGCCCAGGATGAAGATCTCTGGTCGGCTCATTATCTGATCGAGGTCGGCCGGCCGGTGGTCATCGAGTCTGTCTCGGTGAGCATTGTCGGCGAGGGGGCGGAATTTGCCGACCAGTTTGAAGTGGAAACGCCGGCAATGAAAAAAGGGGACACTCTCAACCAGCGGCTCTACGAGGAGGAAAAAAGGCGGATTCTCAGGAAGGCCATTTCTCTGGGCTTCCTCGATGCGAGCTATCGCCTCCATGAGATACGCATTGACCGGCTCGCCTACCAGGCGGATATCGAACTGGAATTAGATACCGGGCCGCGCTACTATTTCGGAGAAATTAGGGTCGACCAGGATATTATCACCGACGACCTGTTTTCCAGATTCATCGAGTTCGACGATGAAGATTATTTCTCGGCCCGGCGCTTACAGGAATTGCAGCGGGATCTTTACCGCAGCGATTATTTCGGCTCGGTAGTCATCGAGGGCGATATCGAGGCCGCTGCTGACCTTCGAGTCCCTGTCGACATCACGGTAGAGCCGCTCAAGGCTTACAACCGGTTCAGCTTCGGTCTGGGCTACTCCACCGATATCCGGGCCTATGCCAAGTTCGAGTGGCTCAACAGGTTGTTGAACACGCGGGGGCATAGCCTTTTCAGCTCGGTACAGTACGGTGAGCTCGAGCGTTTTGTGGTGCTCAATTACACTATTCCCGTCGTCGATCCCCGCTACAACGCCATGACCGCCACCGGCATGTGGCAGAAGAAGTCGTGGGAGGATACCGACACCGAACTCTACACCACCGGACTTCTCTATGAATATTCAACTCCCGAACACTATTACGGGGTGTCGCTGGGCTATCTCAACGAGAATTACCGGGTGGGTGAGACCTCCGGCGAAAGCCAGCTGCTGATGCCCGGGCTCCGCTGGACCTGGGCGCTGGCCGACGATATTGTCACCACCAGGCACGGCTTGCGCGCCCTTATAGAAGTAACGGGAGCCCATGAGGACGTCATCTCGGATGCCTCTTTCGCCAAGCTCAAAGGCGAAGGGAAGGCTATCATAACCCCGTTCGAGAACTACCGAATTATCGGCCGGGGCTCGATCGGTACGATGCTGGTCGACTCCATTGATTCGCTGCCGCCCTCGATACGATTTTATGCCGGCGGTCAGAAGAGTGTCAGGGGGTACAAATACCGGACTCTCGGTCCCACCGATTCAACGGGTGCGGTGATTGGTGGTAAACTTCTGTTGACCGGCGGTATCGAGGGCGAGAAACAATTCTCCGAGAACTGGCGCGGGGTGCTATTTTATGATGCGGGCAATGCCATGAACGATATCAACGTCGACTTAGCCCACGGCGTCGGCGCCGGGATCGGGGTCGTACTGCCGTTTGGCCAGGCCCGACTGGAGTTTGCCTACCCGCTCAACGATGAAGGTGAGGCCCAGTACGTGTATCTCAGCGTCGGTGCCGATCTGTGATCAAGCGACTGGTCTTAGCGGGAATGCTGCTCCTGGCACTGAGCGCCGCAGCTGCGGCCTTTTTGCTGACCACCTCCTGGGGACTGCAGACGGTGAGTTTTATCGTCTCGAACCTCTCCGCGGGGCGGCTGGTCATTGGCGGCAGCCAGGGAAAGATTCTGGGCGATTGGCGGCTTGAACAGATCACGGTCCATGCTGACGGGGTGGATGTCTCCATCGACCGCCTGTCCTGCCGCTGGCAGCCTAAACGGCTGCTGGACAGGGTTTTCCAGGCTGCGCACCTGTCCCTTGAAAATGTGGAAATCGCCCTCAAGGAGCAGGGCGACGGCGAACCTGCAGGGGGATTTATCCCACCCGACATCACCCTGCCCCTGGCCATCATCGCCAGCCTGGAGATCGAGCACTTGAATGTCGCCACCCTGGGCGGGGCTCAGCTGTATACGGTTGATTCGTTCGCAGCAAAATTTTCCGCTTCTGGCAATCGACTTGAGATGAGCGACGTCCTTTTCGCCAGCCGGTATCTGAGTGGTTCAGCCGAGGGCAATCTCGTTCTGTCGGGCAACTGGCCCATCGAGCTGGGTTCACGCTTCCAGGCCAGCCCTCCGGGTTGCAGTGCTATCAAGGGGCGCTTAGCGGTGTCTCAGACGCTTGTTGATCCGCGCATAGACCTGGCCATAAGCGCTCCCGCCCCCCTGCAGCTAAACCTGGGGGTTGCCAATGTGTTTGACGACCCTTCCTTCCAGGCCGTTTTCACGGGATCCTCGGTGGACCTTGGCGGCATTTGCGACGGCTTTCCCGAGGCCCTGGCCGATTTCGACTTCACGGCCGGAGGCGACCTGGAAAACGTCACCGGCAATCTACTGACCACTGTCCAGCTGGCGGAAGGGTTGCCAGTTTCCGCTCAGCTCGATTTTGCTTTCGATGGACAGGCACTGACCATTAACCAGGGAATGCTGGGCTACGGGGAGAATATCTCGGCCATCAGCGGGGCATTGACATTTGCGCCTCAATTGGCCTGGGATGGGGTGGTGCTCGTCGACTCTTTCAGCATCTCGGATCTTGCGCCTGTTCCATCGACCAGTGTTGACGGCCGTATCAAGGTTTCGGGAACTTTCGATGGTGAACACCTGGCCTATCTCGCCGAGGTGGAGGAGTTCGAGATATCGGCGGATGAGTTTAATCTGAGCTTGACTGGAGATCTTATCCTGGCCGGAGATCAGCAGGGGTTCGAGATCAAATCGTGCAGAATCGATTGCGGAGAAGGACGCATAGACCTGGCCGGTGAGCTGAGCTGGTCTGACGGGGTGCAGTGGCGCACTGAGGTGCAGTTAGATTCTTTCGACCCGTCAGAGATCGGCTCACTGCCTGAGGGCAGCGTCAACGGCAGTTTTTCGAGCAGGGGCAGAATCGCCGGAAAGGATATTTGGGTCGAGACTGAGATCGCCTCGCTGACCGGGGTGTTGAGCGGCTACGAGCTGCACGGCGGCGGCGCCCTGGTCTATCGCGACCAGGTCCTGACCATTGCCGGTCTAAGCATAACCAATGGCAATAACAGGCTCTACGCAACGGGTACGGTGACCGATGAATTTGACCTCAATTTTGTCTTCAACGGGGCTGAATTGGAGCTCATACTGCCCCAACTTGGCGGCACCCTGGACATCAACGGGGTACTGGGGGGGGCGCGCCACAATCCGCAGGTCCAATTCACGGTAAAAGGCGCGGAGCTGCAGTATCAGGACTATTTTGCCGGCAGCGTGGCGGCCGATATTGATCTGGCACCGGCTGATATGTGGAGCAGGAGCGCACTCTGGATAGAAAACCTGGATCTGGCCGGAATTCGAGCCGAGGAGCTCACCCTGAAAGCCGAGGGCACGACGGCGTCGCACCAGCTGGGTGCAAAACTGGCGCTGGAGCGGGTCAGTCTCGAAGCCGAGGCCAGCGGCAGTGTCGAAGGCCGGGGCTGGCAGGGAGAGATCGGCGGGATCGTACTCAGAGATTCCCAATTCGGCACCTGGAGACAGCAGCAGGCGAGCACGCTGCGGCTGGCGACGGAATCTGCACGCCTTGAAAGAACCTGCCTGGCTGGGGGAAAAAACCTTATCTGTGCGGCTGCAGACTGGGACAGCTCCGGGGGCTGGTCGCTGGCGCTCGATGACCTGAGACTGGCGCTGGACAGCCTGAATGACTGGGGAATCATCGATCAGAAGATCGACGGAGTAATCTCCGCCAACTTCCAGGCTGCGGGCCTTGACAAATCCATAGTTTCAGGTTCCGGCAGCGTCAGACTGCCTGAACTGGAAGTGGATCTGGGGCCCAACCCTTACTATGAACAGTTCAAATGGTACGACACCCGGTTGTCCCTCATAATTCAGGATGAGGACCTGAAGACAAATTTTCACACGCGCTTCATTGATGACAGCCGGTTTGACGGGACTGTCACCCTGCTGGGCGGAATTGGAGCTGCTGAGGGTTTCGCAGGGGTGCCGCTGCAGGGAACTGTCGAGGCCGATATTAAAGATCTTGATATTCTCAGTGTCGTCACTTCGGATTTTCTGCTGCCCGAGGGCAGTCTTTCCGCCACTCTCAATCTTGACGGCACGCTCGGAGCCCCCCAGGTTGCAGGAGATGTCCTGCTCCAGGATGGCGAACTGAGGATACCCATGCTGGGCGCACACTTATCCGAGGTGGCCGGTACCATGGGCTTTGAAGGCCGTCGGCTGGTGTTCGACCTGAACGGCAGGTCCGGCAGCGGCACAGTCGGGGCCGCGGGGCTGTTCGATTTTGGCGCTGAACCCTGGCAGGGCAGTCTTGCCATTTCCGGGGTGGACGCCGAGTTGCTCAAGCGCCGGGCGATAACGCTCACCGCCGATCCGGATCTGATGTTGAAGATTGGGCCGGCAGGTGGCTCTCTGGTGGGCAGGGTGGCCGTCTCGCAGGCCCTGATAGAAGTCGAAAAAATCGATCGCTCGGCCTCTGAATCAAGCGACGTCGTCTTCGTCGACGCAGCTGCGCAATCGTCTTCCTGGCCGTTTCACTACGA
>JARFQM010000471.1 GCA_029287755.1 Desulfofustis sp.
GCAGCGTCAGATGTGTATAAGAGACAGGCCAAGGAAAGTCCCGGCAGTATCAAGGTTGGTGTGGCCCATATGGCGAGCATTGATCATGTCGCTTCCTACGAACTCGCGAAAGCGGCCGGGGTCGAATTCGAATTTGTACCGTTCGACGGCGGCGGTGAAATAATCGTGGCGCTGCTGGGCGACGTGATCGACATGGGCGTCCTTAATCCCAGCGAGTTCATGGGGCAGTATGAGGCCGGCAAGGTAAAGCCGGCGGTATTCCTGGTTGCCGATCGTCTGGAGGGGTTCCCTGACACCCCGACGGCGAAGGAATTGGGCTATGACGTGGAGATGGCAACCTGGCGCGGCGTCGGCGTGAAAGCCGGGACCCCGCCGGAAGTGGTGAAAATCCTGCGTGATGCGTTCCAGGAGTCCATGTCTCACAAGATCTACCAGAACTACCTGGCGGACAACTCAATGGGCCCGGAGTCCGTGCTGACCGGCGAGGATTGGGATGCATTCCTCGACGCCAAATGGCCCATCTGGCAGACCGCCATGAAAGAACTCGGCTACGTGGGCAAATAAACCTGTGACGGTGCAGCACCCCGTTTCCGGGATGCTGCCCACATCAATCGCCACCGCCCGCAGCGCCTTGCGGGCGGTGGCTCTGAAGACAGGACATCGATCCATGAAGAATAGAGACCTGCGCATGTCAATCGTGATGATGATCATTTTCATCATCCTTTTTGCCCTCAGCTTCACCTTCCAGAGTTCCGGGGTGGTGAAAAGCCATACGACCGCTTCATTTTTTCCCCAGGTGGTGCTCGTGGTCGCGATGTTTCTGAACGCCATCATGATGTACCAAAGTGTAAAAAATGGCCCGGATAAAGCAAAGGAGGAAGGTGACCGGGACGCCTTCTGGCGCGTGGTGCTGTCAATGGTCGCCGCCATTGGGTTCGGCTTAGGGGTCGCTTATCTCGGCACGCTTGCTTCGATAAGCCTGTTCATAATCGGCATCATGCTCATATGGGGGGTCAGGAAGAAGTCGACCATCGCGCTCAATGCCGTAATCACCCCGATCCTGATCTACCTTATCTTCAACAAGATACTCCTGGTGCAGCTTCCCTCCGGAATCTTAATGTAAAGAGGTCGCCGTGTTAGATCAATTACTGCTCGGTTTCATGACCATCATGGAACCGATGAATTTTCTGGCCGTGTTCCTGGGGGTGCTGGGCGGCATGATCATCGGCTCCCTGCCTGGACTCACCGCTCCGATGGGCTGCGCCCTGCTGATCCCCTTCACCTATACCATGCAGCCGGTTCCCGCCATCACCATGCTGGTCAGCCTCTATTGCGGCGCCATGTTCGGCGGGTCGATTGCCGCCATCCTGGTGCATGCCCCCGGGACGCCGGCTGCCGCAGCGACTACCTTTGACGGCTATCCGCTGGCCCAGAAAGGCCAGGCCGGCAAGGCCCTGGGCATGGCCTGCATAAGTTCCGCCCTGGGCGGGTTATTCAGCGTCGTGGTCCTTATCCTGCTGGCACCGGTGCTGGCGGATCTCGCTATTAAGTTCGGCCCTCCCGAGTATTTCGCCCTGGCGGTGTTCGGGCTAAGTATGATCAGCAGTCTAGGTTCGAAGTCAGTGGTGAAAAATCTGCTCGGCGGCACCATCGGGGTCTTCATCGCTTGCATTGGCATGGATAGCATATCCGGTTTCAGCCGCTATGATTTCGGTATTACCCATCTGATGGACGGAGTGAGTTTCATTCCGGTCATGATCGGTCTTTTTGCCGCAGCCGAGGTCTTCCGTCAAGCAGAGAAGGGAGTCCGGAAAATCGTTATCGACCGCAAGATTTCGGGGCTGCTTCCGACCTGGAAAGAGATCAAGTCTGTGAAGACAACCTTGATTCGTTCCTCGCTCATCGGGACCTTCATCGGTATCCTGCCGGCCGAGGGCGGCACGGTCGCATCGTTTATCGGCTACAATGAGGCGAAACGCTTCTCCAAAGAACCAGAGAAGTTTGGCACCGGGTCACTTGAGGGGGTTGCCGCCGCGGAATGCGCCAACAACTCTGCAACCGGCGGGGCAATGGTCCCTACCATGGCTCTGGGCATCCCTGGCAGCGGCACCACGGCCGTCATCCTCGGCGCCCTGCTCGTGCACGGCATGCGCCCGGGTCCGCTGCTCTTCATCCAGCACACGGATGTGGTCTACGCGGTGTTCATCGGCATGTTCTTCGCCAACCTGATGTTCCTCGGCTTGGGGCTTGGGGGGGCAAAGGTGTTCTCCCAGATCCTGCGAGTCCCGACCTATGTGTTGAGCCCGATTATTTTAGTACTCTGCGTGGTTGGTACCTATGCGCTTCATAACAACATGGCTGACGTCTGGATTATGCTGATCTGCGGTCTAGTGGGCTACAAGATGAAGGAGTACGGCTTTGCCGCGGCGCCCATCGTGCTGGGACTGGTATTGGGCGAGTTAATCGAGATATCCCTGCGGCGTTCGCTGATCGTGTTCGACAACAATGCTTTCATTTTTTTCACCCGACCCTGGGCCCTGACCTTCATTGTGCTGACCGTTCTCGGGCTCTGTTCACCCGCTATCCGATCCTGGGTGGAGAGCCGTGGAGAGAAGAACAAAAAGCAACAGGCTGCTGACTCACTGGAGTGAAATTCCTGCAATTCTGCGGAAGCACCTGTCAGCCGCCAACCATTCGAGACGTCGACAGAAGGAGTTGCAAGTGAAGACTATCGCAGTACACCTTGAGCGCTGCACCGGCTGCAGGACGTGTGAACTCTATTGCGCGACCGAGAGAGGCAGCAATGCCAAAACGCTGCTTCAGGCCGTGCAGGAGGACATTGTTCCCAGAGCCAGGATACGGGTCGAGGGCAGCAACCGGTTGTCCGTGGCTCTGCAGTGCAGGCACTGTCTGCAGGCGCCCTGTTTAGACTCTTGCCTGACCGGGGCATTGAAGCGCGACAGCGCAACCGGGACCGTGCTTATCCAGGAGAACCTCTGCATCGGCTGCTGGACCTGCACCCTGTTCTGCCCCTACGGCGTCATCTATCCCTGGCCGGAACGCAAGATTGCCCTGAAATGCGATCGCTGCAACTATATGGAGGTTCCCGTCTGCGTCGACGTCTGCCCGACCAGGGCGCTGGAACTGCTCGAAATGGACCAGTTCGAGGAAGCTATCGGCCGAAAGACCACCCGCCTTATCTCGGACCTGCAGGGCGAAAACGGGCGGAAATCAACCCTGCTGCTCGATCTGGCAAGCCCAAACGGTCGTTGATAACCAAAGAATCAGAAAGCGGAAGAGCTATGCAAACTATTCATTTAAAAACCGCTGACCCGGTCAGCCAGCAGCTGTTGCGTTCCGCGGCGCAACGGGGAATCGATCTCTTCTGGGACCGCTACGAGAAGGCACAACCCCAGGATGGCTTCATGCGGCTGGGGCTCTATTGCCCGTTTGAGTGTATGTACGGCCCGTGCAGGATCGACCCGTTCGGACGGGGCCCTGCCCAGGGCATCTGCGGTCTGGATCGGGACCAGATGGTGGCCGCGACCATGCTGAGGCTCTGTCAACAGGGAGCAATTCAGGCCCTGGCCGCGGTACCCCACTGCACCGGATCAGACGGCCTGGCTTGCAGCGGTGTTCTCGGGGCCCTTATCGACACCGCACTCTCGGCCACGCAGCAGGAAAAACTCTGCTGCTCAGAGATTTTCCAGACCGCAGGACTGCTGCAGCGCAGTTCACGCAGTCATGAAGAATTGCTGAACAGAGCCTTGCGACTCGGCCTGCTGACACTGGCCCTGGTCGAGCAGGCCGGCACCTCGGCAGGGGCTGACACCCTGGAGTGCAGCCTGGGCTACGGCGCCCTTGCTGAGGCCCCGATCCGAATCGGTTTCAGCGGTCGACCGTCCCGGGAACTGATCCAGGCTCTGGAGCAGGCACTGCTGAACGAGCCTGAGTCGCCGGCTGTTCTTCTGTCACTGGGCGATTGGCTCCAAATTGACGACCGGGTTATGCCGATTGGCACCACCTCGGGCGAAGCCGAACTGCTGCTGAGCAGCGGTGCCGTTCACCTGCTGGTTGCCGGGCCGGGCACGGATCCCGGCCTTCTAAAGGTCTGTGAACAGATGAATGTACCGGTCGTGCTGAATAATCTCGAGCCCGACAGCGGCAGCCTTCTCAGCCAAGCCCGGATCCGTGCCGAACACTCGTCCCACCCGGATCCATTTACCGACGTTCCGGCCGAACTGCTCACCAGGGTAATCATGTCCGATACTTCGTTCTTAAAGGCGGTTGTGAGCGAATCGGTAGATCAGATCGCACTGATCGGTGGGAGCGACACACCTCACCTGCCGCTTGGAAGTCTCGCCGCCGGTCTCGTCTCCGGGCTGGCCGACAGCGGCATAAGAATTGCCGGCTGGGGAGACACGGCCCTGTGGATGGCAAAACTAACGCAGACAAACGCATCCGGGCTGCAACCGTTCACCCTCGAAAACGGTCAGGGACCTCTGTTGGCCGTCAAAGGGCTGGCCGCAGCCGGCAAACTCGATGCCCTCAGAGGGATTTGCTTCACCGGCATAAAAGATGTCAAAGACTTCAGCATGGCCCTGGGCCTGGCCTATCTCGGCTGCCGGGTCAGCATGGCCACGCCTATTCCAGTACACGGCAGTAAAAACGTCGTGCACTCACTGGCGCGCATGATCGGGGACCACGGTGGGGAATTGCTCCATTTTGATCATCCTGCCGAGGCGGAGAGTCTGACAGATTGGTTCACTGCAGTGTAACGGTCATGTGGATGATGACAAGCAACGGAGTCTGGCAGTGGATTGCGTAGTAATCGGCGGCGGCGTTGCCGGCCTGCAGGCGGCACTGAGCTTTCGCAGGGCGTTTAAGGGAAAAACCGTAACCCTTATCGATACCGAGCGTGAAGTGGGCTACTACCGTACGCTTCTTCCCCAATTTATGAATCGCTCCATCCCGGAAAACAAGCTGTTCTTCTGGCACAACCACGATGATCCGCAGTTCAAGGTTATCTGCGGAGTGAAGGCAGTGGCCGTACAACGCAAGAACAGGACATTGTCGCTCAGCGACGGATCAGAGGTAACGTATCGTCGGTTGATCATCGCCTCGGGCGGCCGTCCCCTTGTCCCGCCGGTATGCGCGCTCGATCGGATCGCTGGAATCTTCCCGGTACGGAGCCTGACCGCGGCCAGGGCTGCCCGTGACTGGCTGCCGCAGCACCCTGACGTCGTCATTGTCGGCGGCGGACTGGTCGGGGTGAAGACCGCTGCCCATCTTGCCGGACAGGGTTTTCCCGTCACCCTGGTCGAGAAAGAAAACCACCTGCTGCCCCAGGCCCTGTCCAGCCAGGCCGCAGAACTCGTGGAAGAGCATCTGCGGAGGAAAAAGGTACGGCTGCTGCTAGGAAGCACCGTTGAAGACCTGCAATCCGCCGATAGTTCCGTCCGGGCCATCAGGGCTGACGGTCAATGGCTGGATTGCCAGACCCTGCTGGTGGCTGCCGGATCGGTTCCCGAGATCGATTTTCTCGCCGATTCGGGGCTGCTCAGGAAAGGCAATCTGGAGGTAAGTCGAACGCTGCAGACCGAAGACGAATACATCTTCGCAGCCGGCGATGCCGTCACCATTGTCGAGCGCGGCTCCTTTACTCCGTGGACATGGCCTCAGGCCGTGGTGCAGGGACAGCTGGCTGCCGGCAACCTCTATGCACCGGCTCCGGTTTCGCTCTTCTGTCTGTCCCGGGTCAACGCCATGAACTTGAACGGCCTTTCTCTCGTTGTGCTCGGCATACCGGTTGCTGGAGCCCGACGGAGCGTGCTCTCAAGACCCGGTGACGGAGTACTCAGAGAGCTGTATCACGTAGACGGCAAGATCGTCGGGGGGGCGCTGGTAGGTGATATCACGAACGCGGGAAGACTACACTGGATGATGACTGTCGGGGAACGGGTGGATAACGATTTCACCGCACTGCTCGAACCCCGCATCAATACCTTTGCCCGCCTCTCACCCAGTTGTGTTAACCATAATCCAAGGGCCGTGCTGCTGCCCACCAGGGAGTCTGAAAGATGATCGTTTTCAAGGATGTGTGCGTGGGGTGCGGCAGGTGTCAACCCTATTGCCCGGCCGGTGCAATCCATTTCGAGGATCACCGGAGTACGGTCGACCAGGAACTCTGTTTCGAGTGCGGAACCTGTCTGCGCAGCGAGATCTGCCCGGTCGACGCGATCCGCGAACCCGCCAATGTCTACCATTACCCCCGCGCACTGCGAAAGTATTTCAGCGATCCGACCTCGACCCATGCCGTGACCGGTATCCAGGGACGAGGAACGGAGGAATCCAAGACCAACGACGTGACCCTGCGCTGCGGCCCGGGCCAGGTCGGTATCGCCATCGAGATCGGCCGACCGACGCTCGGCATGGAGCTCGAAGATATCCAGAAAATCACCCGGGCTCTGGCCCGCAACGGCATCCATGAAATCGAACCGAACAACCCGATCAATTCGATGATCCTCGATCACCGGACCGGCGATCTCAAGCCTGAGCTGCTCGGAGAACGGGTGCTGAGCGCCATCATCGAAATGAGCATCGACCGGGACCGGCTGCCGGATATCCTGCGGGCAATCCGGGAAGTGATCCCGGAACTGGACTCCGTTTTCACTCTCGATGTGGTGACCATGCTCGAGCCTGGATTGTCCGTTCCACCCGAGGTGTTGAGGTCGATCGAGGCGGAAGGGTTCACCTGGCGGCCGAATGCGAAAATCAACATGGGGCTCGGCCGAGTAACCGAAAAGGAAAGTAACGCATGACACACAGCTTACACCGTGAAGGGACCCTCGACTCGCTGGACAAAGACTATGTCGTTTTTATCTATCCGGCGCGGGGCTATAACTACAAGGGATGTGCACCGAAGGTTCGGCGCCTGGTGGAGATCGTCTACCAGATTGGTCCGGCAAACATGATCGCCACGACGCTGAGAAAAAACTTGTACAGCGGAGTGGAGCCGGACGAGGTCCTGGACAGTATAGAGGAGGGCTGCCGGGTTTTCACCGTATTCAACAGCAGGGAAAAACTGAAGGAGTTGCTGAGGTCTTTCAAGGAGGCAGACGAGGGCATCTCTATCGTCGTCAGCGGCCTCATCGACCGGGTCAGGGAGGTAGCAGCCGAGGTCGGCCTCAATCCCCATACCATCAATCTTTCACTGGGCATCCATGGCGGAACCGAGGCCCTGCCTCCCGCAGAGATCCGTCAGTTCACGACGATGTGCGGCCATGCGATGATCGCTCCGCACCTGGTCGAGGATGTCATCCGGCGGGTCAAGACGGGGAAACTCGATACCTGGAACGGCAGCATCACCCTGGCAAAGCCATGCGCCTGCGGAATCTACAACCCTTATCGCTCCATGGAACTTCTCGACAACCTGGCCCCGCTCTACACGGTGTCGCGCTGGTAAAAAGACGGAAAAGGCGGGGTAAAGACGACCAGGAAAATATCACCTGAAATTATATAAACCACCATCAGAGGAAGAACAATGCCTGCAATCGACAAAGACACATGCACCGGCTGCCGGATCTGCCAGACGTACTGCACGGTTGATGCCATCGAATACGCCGACCGCACATGTTACATCGACACGGATTTGTGCACCGAGTGCTATGTCTGCCTACGTATGAAGGTGTGCCCTGAAGAGGCAATCTTCGCCGAGGAACTGGTGGGTTTCTACAAACAGTTCCAGCATGTCATCAGCGACCCGGTTGAGAACCACGGGGTGACCGGCGTGACCGGCCGGGGCACCGAAGAGGTGAAAACCAACGACGTGTCCGGTCGGGTCAAAAAGGGCTGGATCGGGCTCTCCATCGACATGGGGCGGCCCGGTCTCGGCGTCTATCTCCGGGACGCCGAGAAGGTTGCCATGGCAATGGCGCGGGCTGGATTCAAGCTGGCTCCGCAGGAAGAATCACCGCTCGCCGCCCTGATGCCCGATGATAGTACCGGGAAGCTTGAAGAGGGCTGCCTCGATTACCGGCTGCTATCGGTAATCATCGAGGGACGCTGTGAGGAGAAGAATGCCATAGACGTATTGAAGGCCTTGCTCAAGGTTGAAGAAGAGATCGACACCGTTTTCTCGGTCGGCCTGATCAGCCGGGTAGACGAGAATGGAGACTGCCGGGCCCTCGAGTTTCTCGACGAACTCGGCATCGAGCGGCCCCATCGCGGCAAGGTCAACCCCGGCCTCGGCAAACCATTATCCACTGATTAACCGGCAGGAGATATATAATGACTCATTCACTGCACCGCTCCGGCGATATAGAATCCCAGAAGAAGGACTACGTCTGGTTCATGTACCAGACCAAGGGCGTCAACGATGTCGATATCAAGCCCAAGGCGCTCGAGTTCATCGCCGTAGCCGAGGCTGTCGGTTCGGAGAATTGGGGAGACGTCAAAACCGGCCCGAAGCTGCGCTATTCGATCGAGGAGATCAAGGGCGGCATCACCGACAAGTCGCGGCTGCGCGGGATTTTCACGAAAAAGGAACAGGTCGTCGACTTCCTGAAAAAGATCAAGGAGAAGGACCTGGGCATGTCGGTGATCATCTCGGGAGTCCTGTCGGAGGTGATTCCCGCCTGCAAGGAGGCCGGGGTGACCCCGCACTCGATCAACTACTCGCTCGGGGTCTGGGGAAAAAAGGACAAGCTGCCCGACGAGGATACTCTGGCGATTACGACGATGTGCGGTCACCACATGATCCCGCCGAAGTTCGTCGCCTATGTGAGGCGCCGGGTCAAGAAAGGCAAGATCACCCCTGAGGAAGGGGCGAAGATGCTGGCCGAATTCTGTTATTGCGGCATCTTCAACCACATCCGCTGCGCCGACATCTTCAAGGAGAAACTGACGGCGGAGCACACAGACGAATAGATCCCTGCCGGCCTGCGTGCGGGGCACTCAACGATACGGGTAGGTTTTGGTAAAACTTGGATTCATCGGTTTCGGCGGCGCCGGCTCTGGTCTTGCCAGGGGCTTGCGGGAAGGGGGGGCGACCGACATCTTTTTTTTCGACCCGATGCTGCATGATGAGTCGGCCGGTCCCCTGCTCAACAAGCGTGCTGACGAAACCGGAGCCCGGCCCTGCAGCGGCATCGCTGAACTGATCGAAAGGGCTGAGATCATCATCTCCTGTGTGACCGGTTCAGCTGCGCTGGCGGTGGCCGAGGAGGCTGCCCTGCATCTGGGGCCGCAGCACCTGTTCGCCGATGTCAACACCGCATCCCCGCGGACCATGGAGCTTGTGTACGAAACGCTGCGGGGGAGCGGTTCCGCGTTCGCCGACGTTGCACTGATGGGAGCCGTCCCGGCATTTTTGCACCGGGTCCCGTGTCTTGCTTCCGGCACCGGCGCGCAGCGGCTGAAAACCTCCATGGAACCGCTCGGGATGGACATTACCTGGGTCGGGCAGGCGCCGGGCCAGGCTTCGGCCATCAAGATGCTTCGTTCTGTCTTTATGAAGGGATTCCTGGCGCTGCTCATCGAGACGCTTGGGGCGACTCACCGGTACGGGGTCGACGCCATCGTACTCGATTCCCTCGCCCGCACCATGGCGCAGAACGACTTCCTCGAAACCGTCCGGCTGCAGCTCGCCAAGGGGGTTATCAGCGCGGAGCGCATGTCCCATGAAATGGAGGCCGTGGTACAGTCTCTGGTCGAGATGGGTGCCCCCGCCACCATGTCGACAGCGACGCGGGACACACTTCAGTGGTGCAGCGCACTTGAACTGGCGAAATATTTCAATCACGAAACGGACCGCTCTCTCGACGAGATCCTTGACGCGTTGACCGTTGAAGTCCGGAAATGAAGAAAAACCTGGCCCTGCTGCTCTGCTTTTTCTTCGGCCATGCCGTTTTTCACTTCCTGGCCCAGAGCTTTGCCGTCCTGCTGCCGTCCATTCAACAGACTTTTGGCGTCACCCCGGTCCAGATCGGTGCCCTGATCACCGTCAGGGAAATCGCCACCGGTCTGATCTCGCTTCCCGGCGGCATGCTCTCCGACTATTTTGCCAAGCGCCGGGCTCTTCTGCTCAGCGGCTGTCTGCTGCTTTACGCCATTGCCTGGCTCCTGATCGGCTGGGCCCCTTACTTTGCTGTACTCTCCGTCGGCATGGTGCTGATTGCAGCAGCCAGCGCCGTATGGCACCTGCCCTCGCTGGTCGAACTCGGCGCCCGGTTCCCGGACAGGCGCGGCACCGTGTTCGCGATCCACGGGGCCGGTGGCAGTTCGGGAGATATCGTCGGTCCGATGGCTACAGGGATGCTGCTTGCCTATTTCTCCTGGCGGGAGATCCTGACCATCTACACCGCCCTGCCGCTGGTCATCGCCGTTTGGACTTTCCTGCTGCTCAGCAGACTCTACCGCCGCGGACCGACCGGTCAAAGTCACAAGGCGGTGCCGCCACGGACCAACCCGAAGGAAAATCTTCGGCTCTGCTGGGCGATCCTGAAAACCACCGATATCTGGCTCGTTAACGTCGTTGCGGGTTTACGCTCGATGTGCTTTACCGTGCTGATCACCTTCCTGCCGATATACATGCACGACAGCGGCTTCAGCGCGCCCTCGATCGGATTCCATTTCGGCCTGCTCTGGGCCATCGGCTTGCTGGCCAGCCCGGCCATGGGCTTCTTCTCCGATCGCTGGGGGCGTAAGATCGTGCTGGTTCCGGCTTTACTTTATTCGAGCATGATGGTCGGAATCCTTGCCTTCTACGGCACCGGTCCGCTGTTCACGCTGCTGATCGTCCTGCTCGGTTTTTCCATCAGGAGCGACTATTCGCTGATCAATGCGACGATCATCGACATCGTCAAAGGCAGGGTCGAGAATACCATGCTCGGCATCCTGTCATTCTCCCGCTCACTGATGGGGGCAGTTGCACCTCTGCTTGCCGGTTTTCTTTACCAGCAGTCGGGTATGCGAGCCGCTCTGCTCTTTATCAGCGCATTATTTATGGTGGCGGCCGTTCTCTTCTCGATTGCCAGACTGGATCGTGCTCAGCCCTGATAATGATATTGTCCTCACAGGGGTGTCTAATTCTTGTTAATTGCGGCCCTTTGTTCAACCGACGAAAAATGAGGTAAGGTGTGTCTAGTGCCAGTCAGTTTTTATCTGCAATCATTTTCAATGTTTGTTGGCTTGGAGAACGACATTTACAGGTGCAGGAACCCCACCCCGATATGGGATACCACTCTTGCTTTTCCTGTTTTCATATTTATTTTTTGATTCCGTTGGTTAACGATCAAACCCCATGGCTTCGCTTCGCGGTCTTCGAGAAAATGGTTCAAAACAGCGGTGATGCGGAGGCCTTGGGGTTGGATAGAGATGTCACATGCAGCACCTGTCAGCGAGTTATTGGCTTATCGTATTGTGGGTGGGACTTGTAAGTCTGCTTCCACCTGCCCACGCCAACCCCGGTAACTCCTCCCTCGACCAGGCTCAAGAAGCCTTCCAGCAAGGAAACTATAAAGATGCCCTTGGCCTTTATGACCTCGTTTCAGGTCAGGATCGGCTTGCCGCGATTGTCGGTGCGAATCGCATCCGGATTGTGACCGGCGACTATTCCGAGGCAGAGCACTCTTTAAGGCAGTCGCTCGCAGCATTCGAGAAAAACGAAACAATAAGCGGACTGTTAGCTGAAATACTCATCCTGACCGGTCGCTCACATGAGGCGCTCCAGGTTTTGCAGCCTTTCATTGAGGATCAGCTTGCCGGCGTTCGAAGTTTGGTGCAGTTCGGCACTATTCTCGCACTTCATGGACGCCGGTCTGAAGCCGAGCCTTATTACCTGCAGGCAATCTCCTATTATGACCGGGGGCTGGTTTTCGAAGCTGAAGATATTGCCTGGGTGGGCCAGGCCTGCCGTGAACTGGAGCGCTTTCACGATGCCAACAACCTGTTCCGAGAGGCTGCCCGCCTCGATCCCGAGAACTTAGAAGTCCACCAGCTCTGGGGAGATCTTTTCCGTGAAAAATACAATATCGCCGAAGCACGGCGCTCCTATGGGGACGTTCTCAAACAAAATGAAAACTATGTTCCCGCGCTTGTCGGCATGGCGATAATTGAGGGAGGGCAGGCAGCTCACTCATTTCTGGACAGTGCCCTTGCCATTAACCCACGCTCCGTACCGGCTTTTGTGGCCCGTGCAGCTTTACTAAGCGAGGACGAACGCTATGACGAGGCGGTTTATTGCCTTGAGCAGGCACTGCATATCAATCCCGAGTCCATTGATGCCATGGCCATAATGGCGGCCATTGCCTTCTTGAAAGACGATGATGAAACGCTTCAAGGTGTTGAAAAACAGGCAGCGCAATTGAGTCCTGGTAATGGGGTGTTTTATGCCCGCATTGCTGAGATATGCGGCCGCAGCTATCGCTTCGACAAAGCCGTTGAGATGGGCCGCAAAGCCGTGGCGCTGAATAGTCGCCTCTGGAGCGGACACATTACCTTGGGTATCAACCTGCTGCGCCAGGGAGAGGAAATCGAGGCGCTCTATCATCTTGAAGAGGGCTTTCGGGGAGACCCATTCAACCTTCGGGCGATGAACTTGCTGAAAGTGCTTGACGTACTCGACGGTTTTGAAACTCGAACAACCGAGAACTTTGTTGTCCGTATGCATTCCTCTGAGGCAAATGTTCTCTGGCCTTATCTGAAACCGCTCCTGGAAGAAAGCTGGGCAACGCTCACCGGCAAATACGATTTCATCCCCCAAGGACCTATTCTCATAGAACTGTTTTCCGATTACCAAGACTTTGCGGTGCGAACTTCGGGGCTGCCGGATATAGGTCACCTCCTCGGGGTCTGTTTCGGCAGCGTAATCACCCTGGGTTCTCCAAGAGGGCATAAACCGCCTGGTACGATTAACTGGCAAGAGGTCGTCTGGCATGAATTCGCCCATGTCATCACCCTGCAGATGACCAGAAACAATATACCGCGCTGGCTCTCCGAAGGTGTTTCTGTTTTTGAAGAAAAAAACGGCCGAACCGAATGGGGACGGCACCAGGAGATTGAGCTCATAAAGGCGGTTCAGGAAAACAGGATTATCGGGCTCAGTGAGCTGAACGAGAGCTTTTCCCGGGCCAAATCCCTGGCGGATCTGGATTTTGCCTACTATCAGTCTTCCCTGCTGGTTGAGTTCATTGCGGAGCGCTATGGATTTGAGATGCTCAAGTCGCTTATCTATGGCTTTGCCACACAGGTGGACATGAACGATGTTTTCAAAACAGTTTTCGGTATGCCGCTGGAAGAAGTTGAGGGGCAGTTTATTTCCTGGATCAACGGACGGGTAGAGATGCTTGACGTCGATCTGGATCAAGTTGTGTTTGACAACCATGGCTCGCATTCTGATCAGCACGACGGCAAAAGCCCGGTGGCCTCGGATGACCAGAAGAACGGATTGATAGAAGCGTTGTACCAGCAGATTGAGACCAGTCCGCGCAACTTCTTTGCTCATTTACAATTGGGACTGATTTTTTATGCGGACGATAATCTTGTAGGAGCCTTGGATCATTTGACCAGAGCCAGTGAGCTGCTGCCAACCTACAGCAGCTCACCCAATCCACGGCAGATCCTGGCCGAGATATATGAGAAACTTGAGGATGTTGAGGCCCTGACCCGTGAACTGGAAGCCCTGTTGCATGTCCATCAATACGCCTATGGCGCCTGCCTGAAATTAGCCCAGGTAGCGCAATCAGGCAGCGACTATGACCGGGCTGTCTATTATCTGGAGAAAGCCATTGCTCTTAATCCCTACGATCAGGCGGTCCATCGTTCGTTGGCTGCTGCTGCAATGCAGCAATTGGATTATCCGACTGCCATCCGGGAGTACGGGGTTTTGCTGGCTTTGGACGACACAGATCCGGCTTTGGCCAATGCAAATCTAGCCGAAGCCTTCCTGCTCCATGGCGACAAATTTGAGGCAAAACGTTATGCGCTGGCGGCTCTGGAAATTGCTCCCATGTTTGAGCGGGCCCAGAATATTCTCCTGACCGCAGTGGATCCTTGAGTCGCCGCAGAGAATGACTTTATCGCGGCAGACGCCAATGCTGCGTGAAGATAAGGAGCCTTCGACTCTCACCTTATCCGCTCAGGAGTTCCAGCTCACGGATGCTACATCGGGGTAGGGCAACAGAATCTGAAACCTTGCGCAGCCTCACAGGCTGTATTGTAGGGAGGCTTGAAAGCAAACGGCAGGTGGCCATGAAGCCTCTTTTGTTGCTCATAGTAATGGTGCTGCTCGGCATAAGTGGCGCGCTGGCGCAGGATGAATCGATGCTCGCCGAAACGGCACGCGCGCCAGCAGAAACGCGTGCCGGGGAACATGAATTCGTCTTCATGAGGGGCAAATATGTGAATTATCAAACGGGCGTATCTTCGGGATATCGAGACTTTCGAAACCGTGCCTGGTGGCAGACTGATTTTGATGGCGCCGATCGCAATTTGCTGCGCGCTCTGAGGCGCTATACATCGATCGACACCTCCAGTGAAAGCTTCAAGGTTCTGTCGTTGACGGATCCGGAACTTTTCGAGAATCCATTTTTGTACATCAACATGAAGCGGGTGCCCCTGTATTCCGGCAACGGGCCCAATTTTTCAGGGCCAGAAGCTGCCGCCCTCAGAGAATACATGCTGCGGGGAGGATTCGTCATGGTGGATGATTTCTGGGGTCCTGAACACTGGCAGGATTTTCTTGTTGAACTCGCTAAGATCTTCCCGGAGCGTAAACCACGTAAATTGGCATTGAGCCATCCAATATTTCATTGTTTCTTTGATATCGATGAAATCACGCAGGTCCCGGGTCGGGGAGTTACCTGGAATTTCGCCTGGGGGTTTAGCCTTGACAACGCAGACTACCCGACCTCGGTGCATGGCTTGTTCGATGATGAGAACAGGTTGATGATGGTAGTCAATTTCAACACGGACCTGGGCGACGGACTGGAGCACACATTCGACCAGTTTTACCCAACCCGCTATTGCAACGAAGCTTACAAGCTGGTCATCAACTATATTATTCACGCCATGAGCCATTAACATGAAAACTAATGTCCTGCTCTGTGCCTTCGTTGCCGGCTTGTCTCTGCTTGGGTCAGACAGTGCAGCTGAAATTTCCCTCTCCACAGATCAGAGTCTAGAACTGCATGAAGCAGGTGATGCCTTCACCTTTGTCCGTGTAGAATATGACACCACCAGCGGCGGTTGGTATGGGGATGACGAGTGGGGAGGATGGCACACCTGGGCTGTAGATTTTCCAGCTGCTGATCAAAATTTTCTGCGGGGTGTCCGCAGGCTGACCAATATCCATGTCAACAGCGAGCCAATCGTCATGCGGCTCGATGATGATCGGATTTTTGAATACCCCTTTCTGTATATGCTTGAAGTTGGCCGGCAGGGGATCCAATTTTCGGAAAAAGAAATGCACAATCTGCGTGAATACCTTTTACGGGGAGGCTTTCTTTTTATCGACGATTTTTGGGGAACATGGCAATGGGCTAATTTTTATGAAACCTTTTCACAGGTTTTTCCGGATAAATCTGTCGTGGAGCTCAGCAAGGATCATCAAATATTCCATTCTTTCTATGACATTGACGGTCCGCAGATGATCCCCAGAGTCAATAACGTTGATAACTATCCTGAACAGGATGTTGATGTCGCCATCAATCGTGCGGTCCTCGATGATGACGGGCGGGTCATGGTACTGATGAATTGGAACTCGGATATTGGCGATGGTTGGGAACATACGTATCATCCTGTCTACCCGACCCACTATGCCAATATGGCATATCGGCTGGGCATAAACTACTTGATGTACGCGCTGACCCACTAGCCGGTCATACCGGCCAGAATCTGCCTTGCTGCTGCGTCGTTAAAATTCCGCTTGGTGCAACCCAGGTAGTTCTGTTGGAGTTCGACAACTGCACAGCGGGTCATGAGAGATGACAATGGAGGTCACATCAATGTCTGAAGCGAAGGTAAAGGAAACCAAACCCCTCGTCGATAGCGAAGATGAAATTGCCCTGGTCGAGCGTATGAAAGCGGGCCGGAAAAAAATAGCCAGGGAACTCAGCAAAGTGATTGTCGGCCAGGATGAGGTGATTCAGGAAGTTTTGATCGCCCTTTTTGCCGGGGGACATTCATTGATAACCGGTGTTCCCGGACTGGCCAAGACCCTGCTTATCAAAACGATTGCCGATATCACCCAGCTCAGCTTCGGGCGGATTCAATTTACCCCTGACCTGATGCCGGCAGATGTCATCGGCACCGAAGTCGTGGAGGAAGATCCGCTTACGGGACGGCGACTTTTGAAATTTGTCAAGGGCCCTATATTTGCAAACATACTGCTGGCCGACGAAATTAATCGCACGCCTCCTAAAACCCAATCCGCCCTGCTCGAAGCAATGGAAGAGCAGCAGGTGACCGCCGGTGGAGTCACCTACAAACTGGATACTCCTTTTTTCGTACTCGCTACTCAGAATCCCATTGAACTGGAGGGCACCTACCCGCTTCCGGAGGCCCAACTGGACCGTTTCATGTTCAAGATAATGATTGATTACCTGCCGGAAGATGAAGAAATCGCTGTTGTCAACGCTACCACCGGTACAGCTTCAATCATAGTAGAGCCGCTCTTGTCCAGCCAGGATATCGTTGATTTCCAGCATATTGTCAGACAAGTCCCGGTTGCTGAAGAGGTCACTCGCTTTGCTGTTCGCCTCGTGGCCGCAAGCCGGCCGGGAAACGGTTCTGCTCCTGATTTCGTCCACAAGTATGTTAGTTGGGGCGCCGGTTTGCGGGCTTCGCAATTCCTGGTGCTGGGGGGAAAAGTGCGGGCTCTTCTCAAGGGGCGCTTTCATGTCACCTATGAGGATATTCGCGCCTTGGCGCACCCGGTCATGCGGCATCGCATTATCGTCAATTTTCATGCCCACGCCGAGCGCATTGATACTGCTCAAGTCATCGACAGGCTGTTGGAAGCCGTACCGGCGCCATCTTCCGGTTTGTAGGAGATCTCAAAGGAAATTGACGATGCTTCAGGCTGAACACACAACTCTCGATCCGGCAGTCCTGGCCAGTATAAAGGACCTCGAGCTTCGTGCCAAGGTTGCCGTGGAGGGCTTTCTGGCCGGTTTACACAAGAGTCCGCACCGAGGCTTCAGTTCAGAGTTTTCCGACTACCGGCCTTATTATCCAGGCGACGACATGCGTTATGTGGATTGGAAAGTATATGCCCGCTCAGGCAAATTCTATCTAAAGCAATTTGAGGATGAAACCAATGTCCGTTGCCATATCCTGATGGACTGCAGCGCATCCATGGGGTACGGGTCCGGCACCGTGACCAAACTGGAATTTGCCCGCACTCTGGCCTCGGCCTTGGCCTACTTTATCAGCGGCCAGCAGGATGCGGTGGGACTGATTACCTTCGATCATAAGATACAGCAGTACCTGCCTTCCCGTTATCGCCAGGGACACCTTGTGCGCATTCTCAGGGCCCTGATAGAGACGGGCATCGGCCATGCAACTGATATCCTTCAGCCTTTAGAAAACCTTGCTCATTCGCTTAATCGCAAAGGGCTGGTCATCCTGATCAGTGATCTGCTCGACGACAACGAAAACACCATGAAAGGTCTGCAGCAGCTGCGGGCAAAGGGGAATGACGTTATTGTCTTTCATGTTCTGGACCATGCCGAATTGACCTTTCCCTTTCAGCGCATTGCCGATTTTGAAGACAGCGAGACTCATGAGATTCAAAAAACCGTGCCGCAGCGTGTCCGTGAAACATATTTACGGGAAATCGGGCAATTCTGCGACTACTACAAGGAAAAATGTCGGTCCGGCGGGATTGATTATTGCCTGCTGAACACCTCAGAACCCTTGGATAGTGCTTTGGCCTCATACCTTTCAAAGAGAGCCAGAAGCTTTTAGGAATTATAGATGTCTTTTTTGTCACCATGGTACCTGCTGGGTCTGCTCGGAATCGGCATCCCTCTGGCAATCCACCTGATAAGACGGCAACAAGCCGAGCGTGTGGTGCTGCCAACCGTGCGTTTCCTGAAACGGGCACCGAAGAAACTGGTTTATTTTCAGAGGCTGCAAAACTTACTCCTGCTGGCCTTGAGGATTCTCATAATAGGCCTGCTGGCCTTGGCTTTTGCACGGCCCATCTTCACAGGCGCTTTTTCACCGCTGGTAGCTGCGGTACCGCAATCAATGGTCATTCTGCTGGATACATCAATGAGCATGCAGTATTCAGATCGACTGACTCAGGGCAAAACGGCGGTTATCAGTGAGTTAGAGTCGCTGCGCCACGGGGATGAGGCGGCAATCATCACCTTCGCGGACAGACCGGAAAAGGTGCACCAGCTGACGACTGACCTCACCGCCTTGAAAACCTTCGTAAGGAACATTCCAGCACCCGGCTACCGCTCCACTCATTTCTTGTCGGCGGTGCATCTGGCAGAGCAGATTCTGCAATCAGCACATTATGAAAAGAAAACCATAGTGCTGGTTTCAGATTATCAGCGCAGCGCAGCACCGGTGCTGGATTCTGCTTGGAAATTAAGTCCCAACATCCGGCTTAAAACCGTCAAGGTCGGAGACGCAAAGACTGAAAATCTCTCAATAACGGAAGTCAGCACAAGGGAACTCTCCACTCAGGGCCAGGAGACGCACCGAGTCGTCGGCCGCATCAAAAATTTTGGCAGTGAAGCCAGAGCCGAGGTCCGGGTAGTTCTCACCATCGATGGCGTGGAAGCGGCGACCAGATTAGTGGATCTGGGGGAGAGATCGGAGGTTGTCGTGGAATTCCCCTTGGTGCTCAACCAGTTTGGTGTGCATCGCTGCACTATGCGTGTTGCCGGTGACCATTTTGAAGCTGACAATACCAATTATTTTACCATCCGTGTTGAGCCGCCCATGAGGGTCCTGTGCATTGCCGGCAGATCAGGCGCCAGCCAGGTAGACAAAGCGTACTGGTTTCGTTCAGCTCTTGCCCAGCACGTCACTGTGCCTTTTCAGGTTGACGTCATTGACCCACGGCAATTGGTGACTGAGGCCCTGCCGTCTTATGCAGTTGTTGCCTTGATGCAGGTGGAAACTCTGGCTGAACAACAGATAAATGGTCTCCGATCTTATGTAAATGGCGGAGGCGGTCTTTTGCTGGCACTGGACGACCGGGCTGAAGCGGCATCGTTTAATCGCGATTATGCGGATTTGACTCCCGCTTTGCTGCTGCGTAAACAAATTTTCAGTGAGAGTGCAACTGTGTCTATTACCCCGGAGCAAAGCTACCATTCCATTATTCGTACACTGCAGGACAGCGGGCCAGTGGATTTCAGTGCAGCACGATTTCATGGCTACTGGAGCGTTGAGCCTGTTGCGGGCAGCGAGGTGGTCCTCAGATTCGAAAACGGCGCTGCGGCCCTGGTTGCTGGCAACGCGGGAAATGGGCGTGTGCTTTTCTTTGCCTCCTCCCTAGACCCTGAGTGGAACAATTTCCCTCGTCAGGTGATGTATTTGCCTCTGCTGCATGAAGCCATGCGCTTCCTGGCCGGCAGCCAGATGCACAAGAGTGTTTACCAGGTTGGAGAGTTCGTGCCCGTCCCTGTTGCATCAGGGGGTGCAGCACGGATTATAGCGCCGCAGGGCGAAGCTACCCTCCTGCGCCACACACCCGCGGGTCCCACATTTTATCAGTCAACCGATCAACCGGGCTTCTACGAGGTACGATCGGGAAAATATTCGAGCAGTTTTGCAGTGAATGCAGCCGCTCAAGAGTCTGATCTTACCACCATTGGCGTGGCTGATATTGAAACAAGGCTGACCAATTCTGAAATACAGAAAGAAGCATCTTCTACAGAGCAGATATCACCGTTGAAGGTCCAACTGGAAAAATCTCAGCAATCATGGTGGTGGATTCTACTCGGGGTTCTGGGGCTGGGTATTGTTGAAATCTTTTTAGCAAACCGCACGTACCGCTGATGCGCTTCTCAGTGGGTACCGATTGGTAATGAACGAGCCATTTACAAAACGATCTTTTCGCCCACACTCTGCCTTATGCTCAAAATTTTATCCTCGGAATATCAATCATATGCCTGTGGTAAAATTTCTCGCATGGTTTGATTTTGAACGAAAATCTTAGTCTTGCAAAAGGCTCGAACTATGGGACTTTATGAGATCAAAATGAATTCGCCAACAACCATAGAGGAACTGCGCCAGACCATCAGAAAAGTAAGGCGGCGCCGCAGCCTGATTCTGCATGCTCAGCATATCAGCTGGAGTCTGGCAATTCTGGCTGCCGTGTTCATCTTTTTCGTTATTCTGAAAATGACCGTGCCTCTTCCGAGCTTCGCCAACATGCTTCTCTTCTTTCTTTTGGGGGGC
>JARFQM010000003.1 GCA_029287755.1 Desulfofustis sp.
GATGTGTATAAGAGACAGATCCAGCGCTTCATCACACACTATGCACTCACCCTGGCCACCCTTTCCTACATCACAGGAATCCTCCTTCACTCCAATCTGATAGGGCATGAATTACCGGGCCGGATTGTCCTGCTGGGTGTCATAACTGCCGTCATTTCCCTGAGATTTATTGGTTTAAGATTCCCGACTCCCCTGCTGATTATTCCCATTTTTTTCTTTTTTGGAACCCTGCAAGGCGCAGAGAACCGCACCGAGACTGTGGACCCGTCACATATCGTTATCGCAGTTAAGGATCAGCAGCGAATCGTAGTGGTTGGCACCCTGTCTGAAATGGTTTCTGAATCAATACACACCAGCCGGGCGGTGGTTGAGGTAAAATTTATCCGAACGGCTAAGGACCGCACATTCACTCGGCAAAAAGGTAAGATTCTGCTCGTCCTCAGGGGTTCCTGGCCCGCAGCCATCGTCCCCGGTCAGCCCCTCATCGTGAACACAAAAATGCAGGTGCCTGCACGGGCGGCGGCACCAGGTGCTTTTGATTACCGTAAATACCTTGCTGGAAGATCTATTTACCTGACCGGACTGGTAGATTCACCAACCCTTATACAGCCCGTGAAAGATGTACACTCGAGCTGGCACAAGACACTTTTTTATCAAATCGAGCGCTCAAGAACATCAATCTCGCGCTACATCGAAAAAAATCTCCCACCTCACAGCGCTTCTCTTTACCAGGGACTGCTTGTCGGGGACCGTTCCTCAATTGCCCCCGGGGTAATGGAGACGCTTAAGAAAGCCGGAATACTTCATTTATGGGCTATTTCGGGAATGCACCTGGGACTGCTCTCAGTATTAACGTATACATCTATCCGTTGGCTGCTGCGTAGGTCGGAAACAGTACTATTGGCAGTTAATGTAAAAAAGACAGCTTTGCTCTTGACGCTGCCGCCACTTTTTTTGTACGCGCTGCTCTCCGGTTTTAAGCCTCCTGCCGTACGGGCGCTTATCATGACTTTATGCATGGTGTTCGCCCTCTGCAGTGACCGGGTACATTCGACCATCACCACTTTGTCGGGGGCCGCGCTTATCATTCTGTTGATTGACCCCTTAGCTGTCCAGTCCCCTTCCTTCCAACTCTCCTTCGCGGCCGTTGCGGCAATAGTCCTGACGGCCCCCAGATTGTTCCCACTTGTCGGCTGTTCAGCTGCCAGGAACCACAGCTTGTTGCTTAAAATACCTCATCTACTGGCAGCCATGGCAGTAATTACTGTTGCTGCCACTATTGGAACTCTGCCACTGCTGCTGTTTCATTTCAACAGGGTGTCCCTGGTCACCCTGCCTGCCAACCTCCTTATCCAGCCCCTCATCTGTTTCTTCAGTCTGCCTTTGGGGATGCTGAGTCTGCCGTTCATAGTGGCAAATCATCCGGCTGCCGCGCTGCTGCTCAAAACAGGCGCCCTGGGCCTCTCCGCCTCTCAGGCCATTGCCGCGAGCGTATCAGCCCCGGATTGGACCCAGCTATGGGTGCCGACACCGCACCCGAGTATCATACTTCTTTACTATATTCTGCTTTTTTCCATCGCCACTCAGCCTATAATTTCGCGCCCGCTGCTGCTCAAAATCGTCGGCCTCGCAGCTGCTGTCGGCATGCTTCTCCATCCCTTTCGCCTGTCGATATTGCTTGGACAGCCCCCCACCACGGTGACGATTCTTAACGTCGGGCATGGCAGCGCTAATCTCGTTGAATTCACGAATGGGCGGGTGGTGCTCATTGATGGCGGGGCCCGAAGTGCGCCAGGATATGACTGCGGGGAACGGATCATTGCCCCCTATCTCTGGCATAGGGGGATAGGCAAAATAGACGATATCATAATAACCCATGACGACACCGACCATTACAATGGGATTTTCACCCTGTTGACCAGATTTAAACCTGAAAGACTCTGGCTGCCCCACCTGGATGAGAACAAGCCGGCTTTTACCCGACTTGTTGATCGGGCCCGCCTACAAGGGATCACCATTATTACCCCTGCAGCTGGAGTGATCATCGCAGGCGATGACGAGCAAATTTCAGTGCTGGGTGATCACAGGGCTGCCGGGCTGACAAGCGAAGATGACCGGGGCTTGGTAGTGAGATTGACATCCGGCGGGAAATCGGTGCTCTTCCCTGGAGATATTACCACCAGGCGGGAACTTGAATTGGTGGCAGCACGGACGCAGGTCCGCTCAACCATACTTCTGTCGCCCCACCACGGATCGGCGACTTCTAACTCGCCTGCCTTGCTCTCAGCGGTCTCACCAGAATGGCTGATAATCTCCAGCGGTACCTCGGGATATAGTCAGTTTCCCGCCATAAAGACCCTTGAGACTGCCAGGGAACTGGAGATCCCGATCCTCAACACCGCACTTGACGGCACCATCGTATTCGAGATACGCGCCAACGGCCAAGGCTCCCAATTGGTCTACGAGAAAATTCAAGAACGATACTGGAGAGCAGGATGAGCGCTTTCCGGTGTCTACACCTCGGTGAAATCTGACGGCGGTTTGCGCAGATACTTAACAAACTTCGACTTATCTATTGAATTGCTATAGGCATCATCTGGACTCACCATCCGCCTCTCGAGCAGTTCCATGATGGCGTCATCCATGGTCTGCATTCCGTACTTCTTGCCGGTCTGCATAACCGAGATGATCTGATAGGTTTTGGCCTCGCGAATCATGTTGCGGACCGCCGGGGTGGCTATGAGAATCTCCAGCGCGGCTACCCTGCCTTTCACATCAATACGCTTGAATAGTGTCTGGGAAACCACGGCGCGCAGAGCATCCGCCAGCGTGGAACGTACCTGGGCCTGTTGATGGGCCGGAAACATCTCGATGGCACGGTCAACGGTTTTCATGGCATTCAGGGTATGCAGGGTGCCGAACACCAGATGTCCAGTCATGGCTGCTTCCATGGCCAGGGTCATGGTTTCCAGGTCGCGCATCTCACCCACCATGATGATGTCGGGGTCCTCACGCAGGGCGCCTCTGAGTGCCTGACTGAACCCCTTGGTATGGGTCCCGACCTCGCGATGGTTAATGATGCACTTATTCGACTGATGGACAAATTCTATGGGATCCTC
>JARFQM010000103.1 GCA_029287755.1 Desulfofustis sp.
GGCCTGCGCGATGTACCCGAAGATGCGCTCGAGATAAGTGTAGCAGGGCAGATGTATTCCTGGGTGTTCATGTATCCCAACGATAAGGAGACAGAAAACGAGGTGGTGGTGCCGCTGGGCAAAGCGGTCAAATTCAACATCGAATCGTGGGATGTGCTGCACAGTTTTTCTATTCCCTCTTTCCGTATCAAGGTTGATGCGGTGCCGGGGATGCCCACCTATGCCTGGTTCATGGCCGACAAAGTAGGGGAGTATGATATTTTCTGTACCGAATACTGTGGCGTCGCCCATGCCGACATGCTGGCCAAGCTGAGAATTGTACCTGAACAGGAATACCTGGCCTGGCTCGAGACCGAGGAGTGAACAGAAGAAGCGAACCCATAGCGGCCGAATTGAGTGGTGCTGCGGCCGGACTCATAAGGCATCATCTGCTGGTGGCAAAGGTGCCGCTCTGCCTGCTGGTCGCCTTCTCTTCTTTTTTCGGGTTCGCCCTGAGCGCCCATCACCTGGGCTGGCAGGCCTGGCTGGTATGCGGTTCTGTGATGCTGCTCGCCTGCGGGGCAGCGTCCCTCAACTCTTATCAGGAGCATCGCTGGGACCGGCTCATGCGGAGGACCAGAAGACGGCCGGTAGCCGCCGGAATGGTAACCCCGGAGCAGGCCAGACGACAGGGGCAACTGCTGTCGGGGGGCGGGTTGCTGCTTCTCTACATCGGAACCACCAGGCCGTTGGTTGTTATGGTCGGGGCGACCGCCTTGATTCTCTACAATTTTGTCTACACGCCGCTTAAGTACAAGTCGGTCTGGGCCATCATTCCGGGAGCGATCTGTGGAGCACTGCCCCCATATATGGGCTGGCTTGCCGGCAATGGACCGCTCTTTTCGCCGGTCATCCTCGGCGCTGTTCTGCTGCTGGTGATCTGGCAGATACCCCACTTCTGGCTGGTTATGCTGAGCAACAAGCGTGATTACCTCCACTCGCCGCTGCCCAATCTTTCCACCATGCTTACTGAATCGAAATTGCAGGTGCTCACCGTGCTCTGGGTGGGGGCATTGATCGCGGTGCTGCATTCCATGCTTGCCATGTTCTCGGTGATGCCTGCAACAATCAGGATTATGATCAGTGCTGTCAGCCTGATTGTGCTGGTTGTCTTCGGCGTGCAGATGGGGCTCAGGAAACAGCCGCCGTACCGGCTTCTGTTTATGCTGTTGAATTCTTTTATGCTGCTTACGATGGCCCTGCTAACCGTCGGCTCAGTGGTTGCCTGAATTCTTATCGCGGCAGTGTGTTCGCAATTCTGATAGGACAATGAATCAAAGAGGTTCTCCATGGGCGGGAAAAAGAAAGTAAAAAAGAAGTGCTGCGGAAAGTTCAAGAAGAAGGGCAAGCATTGCTCCAGCTGTCCTCTCAGCGGCAGCACCAAGGACTGCAAGCCGGATAAAGACTACTGCAATGGCTGCCAGGTGAAGAAAAAGGGCAAGAAAAAGAAGAAATAAGGTGTTCTCCAAGGCCATATTCAGGAGGTAGCGGCATGACAATAGACTGGGCGTACATGAGGAAGGGTTGAGGTTCGTGCACCAAAGCCCGTGAGGCTTTCAAAGCAAAGAATCAGGACATTGCCGAGGAGGTTGATGCCAAAAAGGAGGTGATCGGTCCCGATCAGGTCTGGAACGTTCTCGCCCAAGCCGACACCGTGCATGTGGCCAGCGGGCAGAAGACCCTGAGTTTCAAGCCGGATTTGTCCAACAGAGACGAACTGATCAACAAGGCAACCGGCAGAACCGGCAACCTCAGAGCCCCGGCGCTGCGCCTCGGTAATGATCTCTACATCGGCTATAATGCAGCCCTGTACGAGAATTTCTGAGATTAATTTTCCAGGCCGACAGTTTCTTTCCTGAGTTCTGCACCTATACGGCTTCCCTGGGCCTTTAACTCGATAAGCTGATCCACATTGTGACCAAAGTGGGGGTAGCGCCCGGCTAAAAAGGGAATTCGTTCAGGGCGGTAGCCGGCGGACCTCAGAAACACCCCGATAGTGCTCCACGGCTCCCCTACCGGGTGATGGACGACGATGCTTGCCGTCAACTGGGCTCCACAGTCCTGGAGCCTTTTTCTCAGACCCCGCTCATGCAGACGATAATAGCCCCGGCAGGATATCAGCGGGGTGACCTGTCTGTCGCTGAACAGCCGCTCCCCGTAGCGGTCGAGCAGATCGAGTATCGGGCCGCTGGGGTTATACGACCAGGTTGGCCCGGCCAGGATGGTCAGATCATAGCTTTGAAAACAGTGATCCGACAGCGGCACAATGGTGTGGCGCTTTCGAAAAAAGGTGAGCAGCATCATTTTCAGGGTTTTGAACACGGAATAAAAAGGAAAACCGATGCGCTGGCACGCCACTATCTGCTCGATGAATACCTCTACTCCCTGACTGCGCAGTCCGCCGGCGAGAAGATTGATCAGGCCTCTGCTCTGGCCGCTGAGGCTGAAATAGATGATGCACACTCGGGGAGTACGATGATGCATAGTCATATCGCCAGGTCTTCTAACTTACCACTTTCAAATATGGGGTTCCGTGGCCTCATCCACAAATGTTGGCTTGGGTTTATCCCTGGTCGGTTGAGGATCTCTAATCAGTTAGGCAGAATTACTGCGCCGGGAGGGGAGTGCGTCTGGTCTTTCCCTCGCTGGGATCCTGCCGGCAGGGAACGGCCTTCAAGGCAGCCGCGCCGGTCCGGGGACCGTGGTAAAAAAAAGCCGGAACCGCTTTTTCGGCTCCGGCTTTCTCGCAGTCGGTTCTTACCGGCTAATCGTCATATTTCCAGAATGCGTCCTTTTCAGCGCCGCATACCGGACATACCCAATCATCGGGAAGATCTTCCCAAGGGGTGTCGGGATCAACACCGTTTGCAATGTCTCCTTCAGCAGGATCATACACATAGCCGCATGGACATTCCCATTTCTGCATAACTGCCTCCTTAAAGTAGTTAATCTGGTACTATCGATAGTCATTCTCATGTGCCATCGAATATACCCTATTTATAGCCGTAGTCAACTACTAGATAGCGATAATGGGCCCACCAGAGGCTTCAGGTTTTAACGAATATTTAAAATTAAAACAAACCTTTAAGCGGCGCGGGAGATGATCTCCTTGGCGGGTATCAGGGCGGTAGCAGTGGCCGAGACGATATTGCCGGCAACTCCAGGTCCGTCTCCGGCCATGAATAGTCCCCTGATGTCGGTTTCCAGGTTGTTGTCGGTATCGACCTGGGTGGCGAAAAATTTTATTTCCGGGGCATAGAGCATGGTCTCGTCGTTGGCGACTCCGGGGACGACCTGGTTGAGCTGCTGCAGGCCGTCAACTATGTTGGACAGGATGCGCTCCGGCAGAGCCATCGCGATATCGCCGCAGGTCACATTTTTCAGGGTCGGGTCGATATAACTGTTGCGCACCCTGTTCCAGGTCGATCGCCTTCCCCTTTTCAGGTCACCGTAGCGCTGCAGTATCGGCCTGCCGCCGCCGATCAGGGTGGCCAGCTTGCCGATCGATTCGCCATAGGCCTGGTTGTCTTCGACGGGGTCGTTGAGCACCACCTTGGACAAAAAGGCAAAATTGGCGTTGTCGCTCTTACGGTCCATGTAGGCATGACCGTTAACGCAGACAAAGTCCTGGTAGTTTTCCAGGGCGACGAAACCGCCAAAATTGGTGCAGAAGGTGCGGGTCTGGTCGTCGTACCTGCTGGTCCTGATAAAAAAGGTGGGGTCGTAGATTACCGAGCAGATATCCTGCATGATCTCGTTATGCACCTCAACGCGGACACCGACTTCTATGCCGCGCTGGGAGACGTCGATATTGTTTCTGCGGGCGAGTTGGCCCACCCACTCGGCGCCGACTCGGCCCGGGGCCATGATGATGTTCTTGGAGCGGTAAGTTGCTTTATCGGTCACCAGACCGGCAATTTCTCCGTTTTCGACGACGATGTCTCTGGCCTCCTCGAGGTGGTGGAAGACGACCCCGCTGTTCTCGATGTACTCGGCCATACCAGCGATATGGGCGGGCAGGTTGTCGCTGCCGAGATGCTTCTGCTTGATGATCAGCAGGTCAATGCCGCTTTTGCGGGCATCCTTGCGTATCTGGTTGGCCAGTTCCATATCGGTGGGGAACACCTTGCCATCCATGCCGAAGCGATTGAAAATTTGTTCGGTTTCATCGATCAGCAGTCTGGCCTCGGCTTCGGGAAGAAACTGGGTTAAATCGGTCTTGCCGAGCTTATGGATAAAGTTGAGCTTGCCGTCAGAAAACAGTCCCGCACCGCCAATGCCGCAGAGAATATTGCACGGTTTGCATTTCATACAGCCGTTCTCTTTGATGGGACATGTGCGTTTCAGCGGCGCGTTGCCCTTGTCCAGCAGCAGCACGCTGAGCTTCGAATTTTCCGCCAGATAATAGGCCCCGAAGAGCCCGGCCGGGCCGCCTCCGACGATAATGACGTCGAAGTCTGTTTGTCCTGATTGTGCCATGTATACCAATGAGTGGTTGACTGACTACTTTAGGCTTGAGGTTCTTCCTCAGGTGCCGCTTTCTCCACCGGGAGCCCAAAGCCCATGCGTACCTTGGTCTCGATTTCGCGCATCATCTCGGGGTGATCGACCAGAAACTGTTTGGCATTCTCCCTTCCCTGGCCGATGCGCTCGTCAAGATAGGAATACCAGGCTCCGCTCTTGTCGACGATATCCTGTTCAACGGCGAGATCTAGAATGTCGCCTGAGGCGGAGATGCCCTCGCCAAAGATGATATCGAATTCTGAAGTCTTGAAGGGCGGGGCAACCTTGTTCTTTACCACCTTGACTCTGGTGCGGTTGCCAATGGCCTCCTGGCCGTCCTTGATCTGACCTATCTTCCTTATGTCAAGACGGATTGAGGAATAGAATTTAAGGGCGTTGCCGCCGGGGGTCGTTTCCGGATTGCCGAACATGACGCCGATTTTCATTCTGATCTGGTTGATGAAGATCAGGATGGTGTTCGAGCGGTTCAGGACACCGGTGAATTTGCGCATGGCATGGGACATCAGGCGGGCCTGCAGGCCGACGTGAGAGTCTCCAACGTTGCCGTCAATTTCGGCCCGGGGCACCAGGGCAGCAACCGAGTCGATGACGATGGTGTCGACGCCGCCGGAGCGAATCAGTATTTCGGCGATTTCCAGGGCCTGTTCACCGAAGTCAGGCTGTGATACCAGCAGATCATCGATATTGACCCCCAGTCGCTCGGCATAGTCCGTATCCAGAGCGTGCTCGGCGTCGATGAAGGCCGCCTGGCCGCCGCGCTTCTGGGCCTCGGCGATGGCATGGAGGGCGAGGGTGGTCTTGCCGCTGGCTTCCGGCCCGTAGATTTCGGTGACTCTACCCCGCGGCAGCCCGCCGACACCCAGGGCGATGTCAAGGCTCAAAGCCCCGGGGGGGATGGCCGGCACCAGTTCGGCTTCCTGGGAGCCCAGCCGCATGATCGAGCCTTTTCCAAACTGCCGATGGATCTGGTTGACTGCGTTTTCCACACTACTCTTTC
>JARFQM010000029.1 GCA_029287755.1 Desulfofustis sp.
ATGAAGTCCAGCGTTTACTCGATCACCACGGCTACTCGAACAATACGGAGTTGGCCGGCGGCATCAATGTGGTCAAGCGCATGAATGTGGACTGGCTGCCCTCTGCACAGTGACATAAGCACAAGCCATCCCCTCAGACTGCGTTGCTCTCTGTGGAGCCTGCTCACAGCGCTGCCAGGCTGCTCCGCCGGCTCCTCGCCCGCGCCTTGTCGGAAGGGACGCCTTGGACTTGTGTCGCTGTGTATAAAAGTAAGAAGAGCCATTTGCAAAACGATCTTTTCGCCCACACTCTGCGTTATGCTCAAAATTTTATCCTCGGAATATCAATTATATGCCTGTGGTAACATTTCTCGCATGCCTTGATTTTGAATGAAAATCTTAGTTTTGCACAAGGCTCAGAAAATATGAAATTGAGGGACATGATGGGTATTGTGTCCCCAGCAGAGGTCAACTGAGCAGGGCGGGTATCCGGTCGAAGTAGCGGCCCACCTCAGAAGGGTTGTGGGCATCGGAGCCCAGAGTCAGAGGGATCTCCTGGTCCCGCGCCAGGGCGATAATTTCCGGTCGTGGAAAGGGCAGGCCGCGATATTTATAGCCCGAGGTGTTGATCTCCAGAGCCATACCGGCACGTTTAACCTCGTCGAGCAGGGTGTCGATCTGCTCCCAGTGACTGTCCTCGAGATGGAGATTGGGCTGGTGTCTGAGTCCCGCGTCCAGGTGGCAGAGAATGTGGGCCGGGATGGTGCGCACCCCTTCTGTGAGGGTGGCGAAATAGCGGTTCAAGAATTTACGGCTGCCGTAACGTTCGATAAGGCCGATGGTTCTCCGGTTATTGCTCAGTACGTTGAGGTGTTCGTTGTGGCCGTCAATCCTGAAAAAATGACAGCTCAGGCCGACCCAGTCCCATCTTCTCCAGGCCAACCTCTCAAGGATTCGCTCCACACAGTCGGGGTTGTAGCCGACCTCGACGCCGAGGCCGATCATGATACGGCTGGCATAGTGCTGCTTCAGCCGCCAACCCTCTTCGAAATAGTTGTCGAAATCCTCTTCGGTCAGCCAGGTGCGGTAGGCGGCGTTGATGCCCTCTTCGAGATGTTCGAGAAAGACCAGCCGGGCCAGTCCCCGGTCAATGGCGCTGAGCACATATTCCTCCATGGTGCCGCTGGCATGACGACAGAGACTGGTGTGAATATGTGTATCTGAAAGAAGATCTACTTCCATAGGGGGAACCACGGTACTGCGAATTCAGTGCCGGCTGCAGAAGGCAAAGACCGGCCGAATCTTTCAGGCGTTGCCTTTCGGGAAGAAGTGGAGCGTGCCGTCGATATCGGAGGTGTCGCAATAGTGCCCCATCTCCAGTTCGAGATCCACATATTCTTCAATTCCGTCAATTTCCAGAGACAGAGAAGGACCGTCAGGAAGGTGGTAGACAATGGTCCTGACGCTGGTCAGATCCACCGGGCGGACAAACAATTTCATTAACAATCCCAAGGGTGGTTCAAAAGTATGTAAGGTCAATCACAAAAGCAGTTCAAAGTCGCCTGCTTATTGGAGAGAAACATATACGAACATTTGCAGAAAACTGCAAGCGCCATCCGTTCGAATTTTTGGGTTAGATCGGTAGTTGTCTGTTATTTATGCAATTAATTTTTATCTGGAAATCAGAGGGACGCATCACTTAATTTTGAAATTTCAAAATATAGTATTGCGCCCGTCTCGCTATTTATTTGTCGTTTGACACCAAGAGCGCAACCGTTTAATATTGGTTGTTCGGACAAATGCAATTCTACCACCACAAGGTGGCTGTTATAATAATTTTTATGGGTAGTTAAAATGAGTCAAACTGAATTGAACGCAAAAGAAAAGGCTCTCTTCGGCAAGAGCACCAACCCTTCCAACATCGAACCGTTGAAGCTGACCATGGACAGTCAGCTGAAGTTTCGCTGCCATCCGGGCGTAAGTTGTTTTACCGCCTGCTGCGGCAACATCAAGATCGTCCTCACCCCTTATGACATCCTGATGCTGACCCGCCGATTGGCACTCCAGCCTCACGAATTTCTGCACACCTATACCACTCCGACGTATCTGGAAAAGACGGATATGCCGGGCGTGATGATCAAACTGCGTGAGGAGGACAACAAGTGTCCCTTCGTCACCCCCGCAGGCTGTACCGTCTACACCGACCGTCCCACGGCCTGCCGCTACTATCCGGTCGGTATGGCCGATTTCCGCGAAGGGGGAAGCAAGGATGCCGACGGCAAAGAAATCAATCCGGACGAGGAGAAATTTTTCTTCCTGGTCAGGGAGGATCACTGCAAGGGTCACGAGGAAGAAAAACTCTGGACCGTGGGGGAGTGGCGGGCCGACCAGGGCGTCGATGTCCGCGACGAAATGAACAAGAAATGGCTGCGCCTCATCATGCGCCGCAAGTCGTTCGGGCATCAGGCCAATCTCTCCGAACAGGCGAAGCGCATGTTTTTCATGGCCTCCACCGACCTGCATCATTTTCGCCGCTTCATTTTTGAAAGCTCCTTTCTCACCACCTATGAACTGGAAGAGGAACTGATTGAGAAAATCAAGGAAGATGATGTAGAACTGATGATGTTTTCTTTTGACTATTTAGCCAACAGCCTGTTCGGGGCGCAGATCCCGGGTATGAAGATCAAGGATGAAAAGATCCAGGAAAAGGTTGCCCAGATAAAACAGCGCCAGGACGAGGCGGTGGTAAGTGCGGTCCAGGAATACGAGGACATGAAGAAAGTGCGGAACAGCTAGCGCCGCCACCTTATCGCTTTTCCTCTCAAGGGCCGCGGAAATATTTTCCGTCGGCCCTTTTTT
>JARFQM010000046.1 GCA_029287755.1 Desulfofustis sp.
TCGAGGTTCTGGCCGGTAAAAAGCCTCTCAATGTGGCCAATCCCGAGGTGCTTGCGGCTCAAAGGTGGCAGCACCTGGCATAATGTTATGAATAAAACTGAGCCTTTTGCAAAACTAAGATTTTCGTGAAAAATCAAACCAAGCGAGAAATTTTACCACAGGCATATGATTGATATTCCGAGGATAAAATTTTGAGCATAACGCAGAGTTTGGGCGAAAAGATCGTTTTGCAAATGGCTCAACTATTAAAAAAAAACCCGGAGTAGATCATGTCACCAGTACTTACAGGGGTCTATGCACCGATTGGGACCCCGTTTAAAAACGAAGAAGTTGCCTATGATCAGTTGGCAAGTAATGTCCAGAAATATGCTGCCTCAAAATTGTCCGGCTATCTCGCCATCGGCAGTAATGGAGAGTGCGTCAGTCTGTCCGAGCAGGAAAAAGACAAGGTGCTGGGCACCATTGTGGCCAACAAGGCACCCCGGCAAAAAGTGCTGGCCGGCGCCAATGCTGAATCGACCAGACTCACCATCGAGCAATGCAAAAAAGTGGCGGACCTGGGCGCCGACTACGCCTCGGTCCTCACCCCCTGCTATTTCAAAAAGAAATTGACCGACGAGGCGATGACCAGGTATTACCTGGACGTTGCCGATGGCTCTCCGATTCCGATAGCCTGCTATAACGCACCGGGCTTCACCGGCATGACCATTTCCACCTCGACGCTGAAAGCCATCGCCCCCCATGAAAACATCATTGGCGTCAAGGATACCTCGCCGGGCATGATCGGCAGTTATCTCCGAGCCACCAACAAACTTGATTTCGATGTCTTTTCAGGTACGGCCAACACCCTGTTTCCTGCCATGATGATGGGCGCCACCGGCGGCATCGTCTCGCTTGCCAACGTTTTCCCCGATGTCTGTGCCACCTTGTACGAGCGCTGCCTGGCCGAAGACCTGGCCGGAGCACGCCAGCTTCACCTGGTGCTCGGCACGCTTAATTCCTCTGTTTCAGGCAGCTACGGCGTAGCCGGCGTAAAATATGCAAGCGAGGTGGCGGGATTTCATGGCGGTGACCCACGTCTGCCGCTTCTGCCTCTGAGCGACTCGGACAAGGACTCGATCAGGCAGGCCATCGAGGCAACTGATCTTAGCCCCTATATGTAGGCTGACTTAATAGAAATCTCCGTCAGCAAAGAAACGACATGGATGCAATCCTGGCGATTGATATCGGAACCCAGTCTCTGAAAGCGGGTATTCTCGACGATCAACTCACTATTCTCGAGCGGCAGCAGGTACCCCTCTCGATTCAGCTCAGCAATGGATGTCACGCCGAAATGGATGGCGAGAGAATATGGTCTGCCCTCGTTCAAGCCTGTAATGGGCTCACGCAGCGCGACCGGGTCGGAGCGGTGGTGTTCTCGACACTGTGCCCGTCCTTGGTACCGCTTGACGGGTCAGGCCGGCCTTTGCATCCGGTTATTCTGCACCTTGACAGGAGAAGCGGTAAAGAGGCCCAATGGGCTCTTGAAACCGTGGGGAAGGAAACTTTTCTCAATATTTCCGGAAACCTGCCGGTTCCCGGCGGCATCAGTCTGACCAGTCTGCTGTGGTTAAAGAACCATGCCCCAGAGATGTACCGCCGAAAAGACCTCTGTTTCGGTCATGTGGCAACCCTGGTGCTGAGTCGGCTCACCGGGCATTTTCTTATCGATCCCTCCAATGCTTCCTTCACCGGGCTCTATGATACAGTGGGATATTCAGATTGGGACGAGCGCCTTTACGGCCCACTGGGTATCGACCCCGAAAAGTTGCCGACCATTCAGCATTCCAACACTATCGCCGGTGAACTTCTCGGTTCAACAGCAGCCGAACTGGGCATCGCCTCTGGGGTGCCGGTGGTCACCGGGGCCAACGATACCACCTGTGCCTGTGTGGGGGCCGGGGTCATCACCGAAGGCGATCTGTTAAACACCTCGGGCACGGTTGATATCCTTGTTCTGTGTCTCGAGAAACCGCTGGTGTCAGAACGGCACCTGCTAAGGACCCATGCCTACCCTGGTAAATGGCTGGCAATGCGGACTGTGGGAGCCGGGGGGGGATCCCTGGAGTGGTTCAGGCAAAATTTCTGCAGGGAGCTTGCAAAAGAGGCGTTCTATTCCCGTTACTTGAAGGAAGTCCTGGAAAATAGGCCACCTCTCAGGGCTTCCTTCCTCCCCTTTCTTTCAGGCAACAGGCACCAGGTCGGCGAGGCGACCGCCTCTTTTGCTAATTTGACGCTTGACTCGACCAGGGAAGAGATGCTGCTGGCCCTGCTGGACGGTATTGTCTCCTTCCAGTTCAAGGAACTCGACGTCTGGAAAAACCACGTTTTATTGAGCACCACCATCAAGCATGTGGGAGGGGGGGCCACACACAGCTACACCGCTTTCAAACAGGAGAAATTAACAGGTTACGATATGCAGATGCTGGGCGAGACCACCTTGACCGGCGCGGCCAGCCTGGCCTTTGAAACCGTGGAAGAGTTCTGCTAAGCTAAGTGAAGCGATCAAGACTTAAGAACACTTAAATCGAAGATGAGGAGTTACTCATGAACCTGCCAGAGGCGCTTTTTTTCGATATGGATGGAGTCATCATCGACACCGAAAAAGACGGGCACCGCGTTGCCTTCAACGCCACCTTCAAAGAGTTCGGGTTCCCCGTTCGCTGGGAAGTGGATTATTATGGTGAATTGCTCAAGATTTCCGGCGGAAAGGAACGGATGAGACATCATCTCCAGACCAGAGGGTTCGGCAGAGATGTGGATCCTTCGGCTGTTGATGAATTGATTATCAAGCTGCACAAGCGAAAAACGGAAATTTTTGTAGATCTCATCGAAAGCGGCAGTTTACAGCTCAGACCCGGGATTCATCGTCTTATGCAGGAGGCCAGCGACCGTGGTGTGCCAATCTGCATCTGTACGACCGCCAACAAGAAAGCCGCCGAGGCCGTTGCCTCCCACTCGTTGCCCGATATCCAGTTCAGCCACATCCTGGCCGGTGATATCGTTGCCAGGAAAAAACCCGCTCCGGATATTTACCTTCTTGCCCTTGAAAAAACCGGCAAAGATCCCTCCAGGTGCATCGTCGTTGAAGACTCGAGAAACGGTATGCTGGCGGGTGATTCAGCAGGTATCGGTGTGCTGGTCACCACCAGTCTCTATACCAAGGACGAAGAGTTCGACAAGGCTAAACTGGTGGTCACCTGCCTGGGAGATGAGCGTGGAGAGCGGGGAAGCATCGTCGCAGGACCTGAGATAAAGGGGTATGAGGGTATTCTTTCCATCGAAATGCTTGGCACCCTCATCTAACACGTTGTAAATTAATGAAAAAAAGACAACAATTTCATAATATCGAAGAAAGAAGTTGTTGGTGCAGCCTGAACCCCCGAGAAAACCACTACTGTATGGCGTCAATTGGGTTTATACTCGAGCCATTTGCAAAACGATCTTTTCGCCCAAACTCTGCGTTATGCTCAAAATTTTATCCCCGGAACATCAATCATATGGTTGTGGTAAAATTTCTCGCATGGTTTGATTTTGAACGACAATCTTAGTTTTGCAAAAGGCTCACTCTGCTGGTTTAAGACTATCAGCCAATTACATAAGTAAAAACAAAATTCAGATAATCTGCTGATCACCTTCCCATGGATACCGAAACTGCCCGTCGGGTGTTTGCCCGTGACCGCTACGCCGAACTCTCGGGTATCGAGATCGTGGAGACGTCAAAAGGATACTGCAAGGCCCGCATGCAGGTCGAGGACAAGCATCTCAATTCGGTTGATGTGGTGCACGGCGGCGCCCTGTTCACCCTTGCCGATCTGGCCTTTGCAGTTGCCTCCAACAGCCATGGTCAGGTGGCTCTGGCGATCAACGCCCATATCACCTATCTGCAGGCGGTGCAGACAGGTGTCCTCTATGCCGTCGCCACCGAGGTCGACAAACCCAGGAAACTGGGTGCCTATGAAGTGACCATCAGCGACGAGGGGGGCAGGATAATCGCCACCTTCAACGGTATGGTCTACCGCAAGAACCAGTCGATCAAAGACCGGGACTGAAGGATCCCGCGCCCCCGGCACCTCTCCTGATTGATTCTCTACTTTGTCTCACTGAAAAATTATTTTCCGTCGTGATATTTTTTCCTGTAGATCTATCGCTTTTTGATCTATATCAAGGAACGAGTCCGGTTAATCCTGTTTAATGAAATCAAGAAAGCGGGACGATCGGCTGATCAACCGCGGCCAACGAGTCCAATGGCGCACTGCCGGCGGCTCATTACAGCAGGTGGCTTTATGCAGGTAATAAAACTGGACGAAACCAGCGAGTTCACGCCCGGCCAGATGAAGCGCTTCTTCCTGGTCGAAGATTCCCCTTATTTCAAAATCATCAACTTCAATCTCGACGCCGGGGTAACTTTTCCGATTCACTCCCATGACCTTGACGGGGAGCTGTCAATTCTGGTACTTGAAGGGGATGGTTTTTTCCTCGGTGAAAACGAGGTTGAAATCCAGGCCCGGAAAGGCGACATGCTCCGCTCCCAGATCAGGGAGCCCCATGGGGTCCGGGCAGCGACGAAAATGAGAATTGTGGTGACCATTGCACCACCAATTTAGTGGGTTGTTCATAGACAGTCCACCTCAACAACCATAACAGGAGGTTATCATGGCTGCACAAGTAATTATTGACGAGGAAGAATGTATCAGTTGCGAATCATGCGTTGAACTCTGTCCATCGGTGTTCGGTTTTGACGAAGACACCGAAAAGGCATTCGTCATTGATGGGGCAGACCCCAATGATGACTGCATTGAGGAGGCAATCGCCTCCTGCCCTGCCGAATGTATTGAGGTAGAGTAGCAGACCCGGCAATCGTCTGTTAAGAGGAGCTATTATCCGACTGCAGCACCGAGCCTCTGAACCAGGAGAAGTAGATACCTGTGCTGCACAATACGGCAGAAATAGTAAAGACGATACGGGTACTGCGCAGGAAAAGATCATACTTGTCGGGCGTGATCACCTCGCGCCCGACAATCAGGGCAAGCACCACCGTGGCAATCGCCATACTTGCCATTTGCCCCAGCAGCCGCATGGTTGAAACCGTCCCCGAGGCGAGCCCGTAATATCTCGGCTGCACCGTTCCCATTATGGCGATCATATTGGGTGAGCTGAACAGGGCAAACCCGGTTCCCATGAAGAAGAGATTGGCAATGATCAGGTAGATGCCGGTCCCCTGGTCTATCTGCGAAAATACCAACACCCCGATCACCGTACAGGTCATTCCCGTCGTCGCCAGCAGCCGGGGCTCGATGCGGTCGGCCAGTTTGCCCGTGATGGGCGAGAGGATCGCCATCATCACCGGCTGCACCATCAGGACCGTGCCCGCGGTCTGTGGCTCCAGGCCTTTGATATACTGCAGGTACAGACTCATCAGGAAGGTCACGGAGAAGGTGGTGGAATAGTTGAGCAGCGCCGCCAGGCTGGAAAAGGTGAAGGGTTTGTTGACGGTGAAAAGAGTGACGTCAAACACCGGGAACCGGGCCCTGAGCTGGTAGCGAAAAAAGACGACGAGCAGGACAGCACCCGCGAGCAGCAACACCACGCCCAGCTGTTCAGGCAGCCTCGTGGCACCATATACCAGTGCCAGAATTGAACAGCCATAGAGCAGACACCCGCCGATATCGAGCTTCTGATCCGGTTCGCCACGCCACTCCCCCTTGAGATAGTGAAAGGTGACGAGCAGGGAGAAGAGCCCGAACGGCAGCATGAGCATGAAGATGGAGCGCCAGCCCAGGTAGTGGGTCATCAAGCCGCCCAGAAACGGCCCGGTCGAGAGACCGACATAAACGGCGGAGGCGTAGAGCCCGATGGCTCTGCCGCGCCGGTTCGGGGGAAAGATTGAAGTGAGAATCGCCATCCCGGTGGTGACGAACATCGAGGCACCCAACCCTTGGATAACCCTGAAGCCGACCAGCATGGCGGCTGAATCGACGAACGCGGCGCTGAATGATCCCACCGTGTAAACCGCCAGTCCCAGGGCGAATATTTTTTTGCGTCCGTGGATGTCGGCGATTTTCCCGGCCGGCACCAGTCCCACGGCCACCGCCAGGAGGTAGGCGGTGGCGATCCAGCTGAGCTGCACCGCATCCATCTGGAGTTCTGTCTGAATTTTTGGCAGCGCCACATTGACCGACGACATCATGAACGGCCCCATGAAGGAAGTCAGGGTGGCGACAATCAAGGCTGACCTCTCAAGCGCGCGGTTATCTTCTTGTTGCCCTTTGGGCTCCATATATCCCACCGAGTTTTAATCACCAGGCGGCGCTTTTCTCTCATGCCTGAGTCCGGCCGCCTCACAGAGGCTCATTTAACC
>JARFQM010000228.1 GCA_029287755.1 Desulfofustis sp.
GCAGCGTCAGATGTGTATAAGAGACAGCCATAGACCTGAGCGGCCTGGTCATCGGGCTGCGCCGGCTGGAACTTGCCGAATCGAAAAAGACGGCCTCCCTTGAACTGCAGCGGGAGATGCGCAGAATAGGGGAAAACCTGATCAAGGTCGATCGGATCATCACCTCCCACATAAGGGATTCGGTCATCGGTTTTCAACTCAGCGTCATCGGTACGATGGGTATTCTGATCAGCTGCGCCAGTTTCGTGCTCATAGTTCTCTATAAGCGCGGAGTGCTGCCGCTGCTGGAACTGTCCCGCCAGGCTGAAACGAAAGAGGTAGATCGGGACCAGGGTTTTGACTGCCCGCACGAGGCCGGTACGGAACTGCAGACCCTGGTCGACTCACTCAACAGTATGCTCGCAGAAAGGCGTTCTCCAGATCCGGGTGATGCCGATCATGATCTGTTGTCCCAAACGGTAAACGACACAACCAACAATCTCAATGCTGTGATCAACTACGCGGAACTGCTGCTTGAATCTGACAGCGAGGGGCTCTCGGCCGAACAGCGAGAAATGGTCGGCAGAATAGTGGCCAGCGGTGAGCGGATCAGCGAACAGTGGCAGCGTATCTCCCGGGAGTTCGATCACCTCTGATAAGACAGACCTGAGCCTCCGTTCAGGCAGGGGAGTAAACGAAAAGCGGGCGATATGAAATTATGTCGCTTTGGAGTTAGCCAAACCGGCCGGTAATATAATCTTCGGTGAGACGGTGTCTCGGGTTGGTGAAGATCTGATCGGTATCCCCCACTTCGACCAGGTTGCCAAGATGAAAATAGGCAGTCCGCTGAGAAACCCTGGCTGCCTGCTGCATGGCGTGGGTGACGATGACGATGGAAAACTGGGTCCTGAGTTCAGCAATCAGCTCTTCTATCTTGGCGGTGGCGATCGGGTCGAGCGCGGAGCAGGGTTCGTCCATGAGGATGACCTCCGGACTCACGGCAATCGCCCGGGCGATGCAGAGGCGCTGCTGCTGACCGCCGGACAGCCCGGTGCCGGGCTCGGCGAGGCGGTCCTTGACTTCATCCCAGAGCCCCGCTTTGATCAGAGATGTCTCCACGACTTCATCAAGTTCTCCTGTACTTGCCGTGAGCCCGTGAATCTTCGGGCCCTAGGCAATATTGTCATAGATCGATTTGGGAAACGGATTGGGTTTATGGAAAACCATGCCGACTCTGGCCCGCAGCGGCACCACATCGACGCTGGGATGATAAATATCGATGGTGTCCAGGGTGATCTGCCCTTCGACCCGGCAGCCGGGAACGGTGTCGTTCATGCGGTTCAGACAGCGCAGAAAGGTCGATTTGCCGCAGCCTGAGGGGCCGATCATGGCCAGCACCTCGTTGCAGGCCACATCGATACTGGCATTCTTAATGGCGCAGGTGTCACCGTAATAGACATAGACGTCTCGACAGGTCATGCGGGGGGTGTCGACAAAAGGGTTGCCGACCGTTCCCTTAACATCGGTCTGAATTACGCTGTCATGCTCGATTTCCCTTGCCTCTGCAATCGGCATTGCCGGGTGAATGGTGTCCGCCACTGTTTCCATATCTTCTGCCACGTGGTTAATAGATCTTACGGGTTAACCGTATTCCCCGCATGATCATGTCACATGGGGAATACGGTACTGGGTGCCTGCTGATAAAAAAATGAAGCCTTACTTCATGGCCATCGGCTTCAGATTCTTGACGTCATCAGCAAACTGTTTACGCTCTGCATCGGGCATCGGGATCATACCCTTGTCAGCCAGGTACCCTTCGGGTCCCCAGGCTTTTTCATTGGCGAACTCGGCCAGGTATTCGGCGATGCCGGGGATGGTGCCGACATGGGCTTTCTTCACGTAGAAGAACAGCGGACGGGAAACCGGGTATTTACCGGCGGCGATGTTCTCAAAGGTCGGGGATTCAGCTTCGATTATGGAGCCTTGAATCACGTCTGCGTTCTGATCGAGGAAGGAGAAGCCGAAAATGCCAAGGGCATCCGGATTGGCCTGCAGCTTTTGAACGATCAGGTTGTCATTCTCACCGGCTTCCACATAGGCGCCGTCTTCGCGCAGTGCGCCCGGCTCGAATTTTTCCTTAACCTCGTCGCTGATACCGGACATATCGACTTCTTCCACGCCTTCTTCCATGACCAGTTCGACAAAGGCGTCCCTGGTGCCGGAGGTCGGAGGAGGACCAAGCACTTCAATCTTGGTGGCCGGCAGCGCGGAATTAACGTCTTTCCAGGTCATGTAGGGATTGGGCACCAGTTTGCCGTCCATGGGCACATCTTTGGCCAGGGCCAGGAAGGTATCCTTGCGGGTCAGCTGCATTGGATCGGCTTTCTTGGAATTGGCCAGAACGATGCCGTCATAGCCGATCTTTACCTCAATGATGTCCTTGATACCGTTGGCGGCGCATTTCTCCTGTTCCGACTTCTTAATCGCCCTGGAGGCGTTGGTGATGTCCGGATGGTCAACGCCGACCCCGGCACAGAAAAGCTTGAGGCCGCCGCCCGAGCCGGTTGACTCGATCTTCGGGGTCTTGAACTGGGTGGTTTTGCCGAACTGCTCGGCAACCACAGTGGCGAACGGGTAGACCGTCGAGGAACCGACGATCGAAATGTAGTCACGATTGGCATGAGCCGGTGAGCTCATGATGGTTGCGGTTGCCAGCGTACCGGCAACAATCAGTCCTTTGATTTTCATTTTAATCTCCTTTTGGGTGTTGTTGTTTTCCTAATCCTCGTTGATTAGTTGCTGCTACCATTTAATTTCGAACTTCTTGCGCATGTATACAGCGACAGCGTTCATCAAAATCAAAAAGCCGAGCAGGATGATGATCGCTGCGGAAGTCTTTTCGGTAAAGGCCCGCTCCGGACTGTCAGCCCAGAGGTAGATTTGAACCGGTAAAGCCGCGGCAGGATCGGTAAAGCCCCCGGGAATATCGACAATAAAGGCAACCATGCCGATCATCAGCAGCGGTGCCGTTTCCCCCAGGGCCTGGGCCATGCCGATAATGGTGCCGGTGAGCATGCCGGGCAGGGCCAGCGGCAGTACGTGATGAAAGACCGTCTGAATCTTCGAGGCGCCGACACCCAGGGCGGCTTCTCTGATCGATGGCGGCACCGATTTCAGAGAAGCGCGGGCGGCGATGATAATAGTCGGCAAGGTCATCAGGGTGAGGACCAGACCGCCCACCAGCGGGGTCGAGCGCGGTATGCCCCAGAAGTTGATGAAAATGGCCAGACCCAGCAGCCCGAAGATGATAGACGGCACCGCGGCAAGGTTGTTGATGTTGATCTCAATCAGATCGGTGAATGTGTTGTCAGGGGCAAACTCCTCCAGATAGATCGCGGCGGCAACGCCCATGGGAAACGAGAGCAGCAGGGTAATCACCAGGGTGTAGAACGATCCCTTGGCTGCACTCAGGATTCCTGCCAGTTCGGGCTCGCGGGAATCTCCGGAAGTGAAGAAGGTCTTGTTGAACCGCATCTGCAGACGCCCGCCGTTTTCCAGCGTCCTGATTCGCTCGTACTGCTTGTCCTTGATGCGGCGGTTGGCCTCGGGCTGGTCCATGTCGATATTGCCTTTCATAAGCATGTCGACATCGTCTTTGGCCGGGACCCAGATTGAGAAGCTGGTGCCGATCAGTTTGGGGTCCGCTTCCACCATGTCCATCAGTTTGAAAGCCGCCCCTTTGCTCACCAGATTGTTGAGCATACGTTTATCCCGTCGGCCGCTTACCTCCGGAAACATCGAATAGAGCGACGCTTTTACGATGCCCTGGAAATCACCTTTGGCAAGATCTTCATCAGGGAAGTATTCTTTGTCCAGCGTCACATCGAGCTTGATATACGTCTGTTTGAAGGCAGGGTAACCGCTCATCAGGATAGTGCTGAGCAGAAACACCAGAAAGGCCAGGGCAATGAAAATCGCGCCGATGCCCATGAGCTTGAAGCTCTGTTCGGCACGATATCTGCGCTTCAACCGTTGGTTGAACTCGGGTGAGAAGGCGTTGGTTGACTCAGTTGGCTGCATATTCTTTTAAAAAACCTGTTGTGGATTCAGTTACTCGTACTGTTCCCGGTACTTGCGAACCACTCTGAGGGCGATGAAATTGAGAATCAGAGTGAACACAAAGAGCACCAAACCCAGGGCGAATGCTGCGAGGGTCTTTGGAGAATCGAACTCCTGGTCGCCGACCAGCAGCGTAACGATCTGCACGGTGACGGTGGTCACCGCCTGAAAGGGGTTGGCCGTCAAGTTGGCCGCCAGTCCTGCGGCCATGACCACGATCATGGTCTCGCCCACGGCCCGGGAGACGGCCAGCAGTATACCGCCGACGATGCCCGGCAGGGCCGCCGGAAAGATAACGTAGCGAACCGTCTCGAACTTGGTGGCGCCGAGCCCGTAAGATCCGTCTCTGAGCGCTTGCGGCACGGCATGGATGACATCGTCGGAAAGCGAGGAGACAAAGGGGATAATCATGATTCCCATGACCAGACCTGCTGCCATGGCGCTTTCGGACGCAACCGAGAGGCCGAAAAACCCGCCCATATTCCTGATCAGAGGCGCCACGGTCAAGGCGGCGAAAAAGCCGTAGACGACGGTGGGAATGCCGGCCAGGATCTCGAGCATCGGTTTAACCATGGTACGGAATTTCCTGTTGGCAAATTCGGATAGATAGATGGCCGACAGCAAGCCGATGGGGATGGCCACCAGCATGGCGATGGCGGCGATCATAAAGGTGCCGGCAAAGACGGGAACTGCCCCGAACGCACCGGAAGAGCCTACCTGATCAGCTCTGATGGCCATCTGGGGGCTCCAGGTGAGACCGAACAGAAACTCCTGCAGAGGAATTACCTGAAAGAAGCGAATGGCTTCGAACAATACTGAGAGCACAATGCCCAGGGTGGTGAAAATCGCCACCGCCGAGCAGAGCATAAGAATCGCTTTGATAACCGTCTCAACCAGGTTTCTCGCTCTGAGTTTTGCCGAAATGGACTGATAAGTGACTGCGGCAAAGACGATCATCAGTGCAAAGACCGCAGCCGTGACAATTGACCGGTAATTCCGCTTAATTTTAGCGTAGCGTTCTGCCGCCCGGCCGATCTCAGGGTCTTTGCTGACCGTGATATTGCCGGCCAAAGTATTTTTGATATCGTTCAGATACAGCGAGACAGTGCCCGTATCTTCGAGCAGCTCTGCCGGCAATTCGTTGACGATGCGCTTGTCCACCACCGAGGTTTCAATCGAAATCCAGAGACCATACAGCAACAGAGCCGGCAGCAGTACGGCGAGACCGGTGAGCATACCGTAATGGTTGGGCAGAGAGTGCAGCTCCTGAATGCCACCTTGGGTGTTTGCCACCCTGATTGCCTTGGTCCGGCCGAAGAAAAAGCCGCTGATGCCGAGCAGAAGAATTGCAGGAAGAAGATAGGAGAAGTACATGTGGCTTACGACTCATGCCCCGCTAAGAATTTGATCTGGTAACCACGCCTTCAACAAGGTAAATGGCTTCTTCAGCAATATTGGTGGCTCGGTCGCCGGTTCGCTCGAGGTTTCGGGCCAGGAGAAAGGTATTGAGCAGTCCGCCCGGATGCTCGGGATGTTGTTTGATGATGTCCTTGATAGCCTCGAATATGTAGTCGTGCTGCGCATCGACCTCGTCGTCCATCAGAAATACCTTCCTGGCGAGGGACGCATCACGGGCGATCAGGGCATCGAGGCTGTTCTTCAACATCTGAAGGACCTTCTCGGACATTTCCGAAAAATCTATATTCTTGACCAGATCCCGACTTTTAGATTTGCTGATAGCCCGAGCTCCGATGGCGATGTTGACTCCCATATCGGCAATCCGTTCCAGCTCGTTATTCACCTTGATAACCGTGATGATAAAACGGAGATCGCCGGCCACAGGCTGGTGTAGCGCCAGGATCTTCAGGCAGTCCTCCTCGATCTCGACCTCCTGTTCGTCTATCTGGTAGTCGTTGAGAATGAGGGATTGGGCGGTCTGTTCATCGTAATTGGCGATCAGCGACGTCGCTTGACGAAAGCGTTCCTCCACCTGGGTGCTCAGGTTGAGCAGCTTTTTATTCAGCTTCTTGAGCTCAATGTGGAAGGTATAAAATGGTTCCATTTATTTTTTTCCCTGTTTTCAATCTGTTCGAGCTGTGTGATAAACCCCGCAGATTTCTGGGTCAGTAATTGTTGGCCACCAATGTAGGGGGCTTTTGTTTTTATCTGGTTACGTAAATGTTAGAATTGCGTTAATGATGGGAAAAGAGGTTGCGCGACCATTTAAAATGCAGAACATTGGACTGCGTGTGATAAACATCCCCGGCAAAATTTATGTTTCTGAACTTAATTCCGTCGTTTTCGATGGCTGCCTGAC